>JAYUKK010000310.1:0-2130 GCA_043764515.1 Microbacterium sp. | reverse complement strand
ACCGTCTGGGACGACGGTGCGCGAGCTGGTCGTTCCTCTGCTCGAGAGCGACCTCGATGACGGCCTCCTCGCCGTCGGCATCGACCTCGACGATCGAGCTCCCCTCGCGCTCATCAACCCTGCCGACCCGCGCGTGCTCGAAGCGGGCATCACTGTCGTCGAGCTGAGGGAGTCCCGGCCCTCGTGGGACGCGCGGTAGGGTTCCCCCGTGGATCACACCGCGTACCGCGCGCTCGCGAACCGCGCCGCCCGCCACTCATCCTCGATCGTGCGCGCGGCATGACGCCGCGGGTTCGGGCACTGTTGCGAGCTGCGCTGCAGGTGGTCTTTCTGATCGGGGTCGCGGTCGCGATCACCCTCGCCTGGATCGATCAGGGCGACGCGATCATCGCAGCCCTGGTTCCCGCGTCACCGCTCGGCGCCGGCCTCATTGTGCTTGGCTCTCTCCTGGCGATGCTGCCGCTCGTGCCGCACTGGCGCGCGCTCGCCGGCTTTCTCGGCACCCGCGTTCCGTGGCCGTCGGCCGTGCGCATCGTCGTCGCCGGGCAGCTCGGTAAGTACTTGCCCGGCGGCGTCTGGACGATCGGAGCACAGGGATACACCGCGCATGGGGCAGCCGTACCCTGGCGGCTCGGCGTCGCCGTGGGGCTGCTGCAAATCGGCACCCTCATCGTCGCGGGCGGCGTCATCGGGGGCGTCGGCATTCTCGCCGGCGTGACACCGTGGAATCCCCTCTGGGGCGCGCCTCTGATCGTCGTTGCGGTCATCGGCGGCATGCCGGTCATCGTGCGACGCATCGGGGTCTCATTGCTGCGGCCCGACGAGCAACCCGCACGCGGGCCCGCACTTCCCGTCGTCGGGTGGTCCTTCGCTTACTGGGGCGGCACGACGCTGGCGGCTGTCGGTGCTGGTCTCGCCCTCGCTCCCGACGCGATCGGAACCATCCTCGTCGCGAGCACCCTCGGCTACGCTGCCGGCGCGCTCGTGATTATCGCCCCGGCGGGCATCGGTGTGCGCGAAGCAGTCGTCGTCGCGACCCTGGCCCCCGCTGTGGGATTCGCGACGGCCGCGGCTATTGCACTGCTGTTGCGCCTGGGCGCGGTGATCGGCGACCTCGCGGGCTGCGGCGCGCTCACGGTGTTCGCCCGACCGACTCGCTAACCCGCGCGACGGGCCCAACGCGGTGGTGTGCTGCTCGCTGGCTCAGGCGATCGCGTTGTCGAAGGCGCTCGCCGCCGCACGGGCTTGATAGGCAACGGTGTCGAGGTCAGCCCCGATCACCGTCACATGCCCGGCCTTGCGGCCCGCTCGCGCACTCTTGCCGTATGCATGCACCTTCGCGCCGGGCTGGCTGTCGAGCGCAACGACGATCGCGGGGTCGAGCAGCGCCCCGAAAACGTTGATCATGACACCCCACGGCGCGAGCGCCGTCGTGTCACCGAGTGGCCAGTCAAGCACCGCCCGCAGGTGCTGCTCAAACTGGCTCGTCGTCGAACCGTCGATCGTCACGTGGCCACTGTTGTGGGGTCGCATCGCCAGTTCATTGACGAGCACGCGACCGTCGGTCGCCGCGAAGAGCTCGACAGCGAGGACTCCCGTGACGCCAAGACCGTGAGCAACAGACAGGGCGATCTCGGCCGCGGCGCGCTCGACAGCGTCAGTCGTGCGCGGGGCCGGAGCGATCACCTCGGCACACACGCCGCCGCTTTGCACTGTCTCGACGAGAGGCCACAGCTGGGCATCGCCGCGAGGACGCCGCGCAACGAGCTGCGCTAGTTCGCGCTCGAACCGCACAAGCTCTTCGACGAGCACCGGGCCATCAGCGAGCCAATCGTCGGCCCCGTGCGCATCGTCGACCACGCGAACACCCTTGCCGTCGTAGCCCCCGCGCGGCGTCTTGACCACGGCCCGACCACCGTGGTCAGCCAGGAATCCGGCCAGATCATCTGCCGACTCAACGCGCGCCCAGTCGGGCTGGGGCACGCCGAGCTGTGCCAGGCGTTCGCGCATCGCGAGTTTGTCTTGCGCGTAGAGCAGGGCATCCGGCCCCGGATGCACCGCGACCCCCGCGGCCACGAGGGCTCGCAGCACCTGCTGCGGCACGTGCTCGTGGTCGAAGGTAATGACATC
>JAYUKK010000309.1:0-7137 GCA_043764515.1 Microbacterium sp. | reverse complement strand
ATCTTGGTGGCCCGCACAACGATGGCGCGTTCAGCCCCGGCGGCGACCTGGCCGAAGCGGTCGCGCGTGAGGGCCGAGTGCGCGTAGATCGCGTGCGGCATGACCGTCGCGCCCAGGATGCTCGCCGCGAGCAACACGCTCTCCGTGCCCTCGAACCGCGGAAGCAGGCCGGCCGCGGCCGCCGCGACGTCGGGAGGGCCGATCACGAGCCCCGCGCAGAAGCCGATGACGATCACGAGAATGAGCCCGGTGATGACGCGCTCGAAGATGCGCACGCCGCCGCGTCGGCTCTGCACGACGAGCAACAGCATCGACACGATTCCCGTGATCACGCCGCCGACGACGAGCGGCAGGTCGAAGAGCAAATACAGCGCCACGGCACCGCCGATGACTTCGGCGACATCGGTGGCCATGGCGACGAGCTCGGCCTGCCCCCAGTACGCGAGCCGCGCCGGTCGCCGACGAAAGCGCTGCCCGAGCGCTTCGGGCAAACTCAGCCCGGTCGCGATGCCGAGCTTCGCCGACAGGTACTGGATGAGCCAGGCCATGACGTTGCCCGTCACGACCACCCATATGAGGAGGTAGCCGAACAAGGCGCCGGCCGTCATGTTCGCGGCCACATTGCCCGGGTCGAGGTAGGCGACGCCCGCGACCATCGCCGGGCCGAGCATCGGCGCGATGAGGAGGCCGCGGCGGGCTGCCGTCAGGCGCGGGTCGCGCGGCTCAGCATCGGTCACTCTCCGACGATAGCACCGAGATTTCGGCGCGCCGAAAAATTATGCCCCGGGGCGAGCCTCGAGCCACACCGAGCCAGCCACCGCGGGCGAGACGACGATCTCGGTGCCCGCGCGGCGCAGAATCGCGACGCCCGCGCCGCCCTCCGGTGACTCCCCCACCCACACGGGCTCGTCGAGCTCGATGCCGAGTTGGTCGAGCACCCGCAGCACGTCGGGATCGCGATCGCTGATGCGCACGACGCGGCCCGCGAAGCCAAAGGGCGCGTGGTCGAGGCGCACCGCATCCGGTCTCCGGAGCGAACCGTCGGCGGCTGGAATGATGTCGCCGTGCGGATCGCGCTGAGGATGTCCGAGCTGGGTGTCAATCGCATCGAGCAGTCGGTCGCTCAAGGCGTGCTCGAGCACCTCGGCCTCATCGTGCACTTCGTCCCAGCCGTATCCGTGCACGTTGACGAGCCACGTCTCGATCAGCCGGTGCCGTCGCAACATCGCGAGGGCGCGTTGCTCGCCCGCGGGCGTGAGGGTGATGGGCCCATAGGGGCGGTGGTCGACGAGCCCCGCCGCGTGGAGCTTCTTGACCATCTCGGTGACACTCGACGGGGCGAGGCCCAGTCGCGTTGCCAGCTGGTTCGGCGTGATGGAGTCGGGCTGCCACTCGGTGTGCGAGTAGATGGTCTTGAGATAGTCGTCCGTCGCGTCGACCGTGGTGCGAGGCACCGTGCGGGCGAGGGGCGGGGTCGACATGGCTCCAGCCTATGAGGCTGGGCCCGTGAACGCGGGCCGGTCTAGCTCGCGCCGTACCGATCGGCCAGCACCCGCGCGAGCGCCGCGAACGCGCGCCCGCGGTGGCTGATGGCGTTCTTTTCGTCAGCGCTGATCTCAGCGCTCGTGACGCTGAGACCCTCGGGCACGAAGATGGGGTCGTAGCCGAAGCCGCCGACTCCCGCGGCGTCGAGAGCAATCGTGCCGGGCCACACCCCGAGCTCGACGTGCTCGTAGGGCGCGCCAGAGTCATCCACCTCGAGGGGGTCGACCAGGGCCGCAGCGCAGGTGAACTGCGCCACACGGTTCGACTCGGTGCCGAGGTTCGCAAGCACGAGCCTCAGGTTGGCCGTGTCGTCTCGCTCCCCTGAGTAGTGGGCGCTGTCGACGCCGGGGGCGCCGGCCAGAGCATCCACACTCACGCCCGAATCATCGGCGATGGCCGGCAGACCCGTGTGGGCCGCGGCGGCACGCGCCTTGATGAGTGCGTTCTCGGCGAAAGTTCCGCCATCCTCGACCGGCGCGGGGCCGTCGTAGGGCAACAGTTCCAGTGCGGGAAGGGCAACCGAGAGGATGCGCTGCAATTCAGCGACCTTGTGCGCGTTGTGCGTCGCGACCACGACTCGCACGCGGTTAGGCCCCGAGCACAGCACGCTGCTGGCCCGCCAGGTCGATGCAGCCGCCGAGGGCGAGGTCGAGCAACGCGTCAAGCTCGGCGCGATCGAAGGGAGCGCCCTCGGCGGTGCCCTGCACCTCAACGAAGTGGCCCGAGCCCGTGACGACGACGTTCATGTCGGTCTCGGCCCGCACGTCTTCGACGTAGGCGAGGTCGAGCAGCGGTATGCCGTCGATGATGCCCACGCTCACGGCGCTCACCGAATCTTTGAGCGCGACGGCCTTCTTCGCGATGAAGCCTTGCGCGCGGCCCCACTCGATCGCGTCGGCGAGGGCAACATACGCGCCCGTGATCGCCGCCGTGCGGGTGCCGCCGTCAGCTTGCAGCACGTCACAGTCGATGACGATTGTGTTCTCGCCCAGGGCCTTCATGTCGACAACGGCCCGCAGGCTGCGGCCGATGAGGCGCGAAATCTCGTGGGTGCGGCCGCCGACCTTGCCCTTGACGGCCTCGCGGTCCATGCGGTCGTTCGTCGAACGCGGCAGCATGCCGTACTCGGCCGTGACCCAGCCCTTGCCCTTGCCGGTCAGCCAGCGCGGCACGCCGTTCGTGAAGCTCGCCGTGCACAGCACCTTCGTGTTGCCGAACGAGATGAGCGCGCTGCCCTCGGCCTGGGCGCTCCAGCCCCGCTCGATCGTGATGGGGCGAAGCTGGTCGGCCGAGCGGCCGTCGGCACGCTTGGTTGAGCCAAGGCCTGTGGATTCGGCGATCGTGGTCATGAGATGCCCTTCGGGGATTGAGCCGGGATCGTCCCGGTGGGAAAAGACTCGACGTGCCCGATCTCGGGGCCGAGGAAGCGTGCGGCAAGCTGCCGAAAACGCGCGGTGTCGGAGCCTGTGGCCTCGAAGACGTGCTGCGGGGCAGCCGTCGCCGTGGTTTCGAGGCCGTGGGCCACGAGTTGACGATAGACGTCGTAGGCGGTCTCTTCGGCGCTCGAGACGAGCGAAACCTCGGGCCCCATGACGTACTGAATCGCGCCAGCCAGCAGCGGGTAGTGCGTGCAGCCGAGCACAAGCGTGTCGATGTCGGCGGCTTTGAGGGGGGCCAAGTACTCCTCGGCAACGGCAAACAGTTCGGGGCCGCTCGTCATGCCCGCCTCGACAAACTCGACGAAGCGCGGGGCGGCCACGCTCGTGAGCGTGATCTCGGGGTCGGCGACGAATGCGTCGGCATACGCCCCCGAGCGGATCGTGCCCGCCGTGCCGATCACGCCGATGCGCTTCGTGCGCGTGCGGCGCACGGCCTGGCGCACGGCGGGCTGAATGACTTCAACCACGGGGATGCCGTGGCCCTGCTCGAAGCGCTCGCGGGCATCCCGAAACATCGCGGCACTCGCGGTATTGCACGCGATGACGAGCGCCTTGACGCCCTGGTCGACGAGCTCGTCCATGATGCGCAGGGCGTGCTCGCGCACCTCGGCGATCGGCAGCGGGCCGTAGGGGCCGTTGGCGGTGTCGCCCACGTAGATGAGGCGCTCGCGTGGCAGCTGATCGATGATCGCGCGCGCCACGGTGAGGCCGCCGACTCCTGAGTCGAAGACTCCGATCGGCGCAGTGCTCACGCCCGCCAGTCTAGAGCGGGCCGCGCAACCTGCAGCGTTGTCACAGCGAGCCGCGGGCTCGCTCCTGCTCGACGACCTGCTCGCGGTCGGCGAGGCGGCGCAGCCCCGCGAGCGGTTGCGCCATGCGGTGATTGCCGCGGATGCTCGGCTCAACCCGATCGAGAAACGCCCAGTACCCCGCGGTGAACGGGCAGGCATCCGGCCCAACGCGCACTGTGGGGTTGAAGCGGCACGAACCGCAGAAGTTGGACATGCGCGCGATGTACGCGCCGCCCGAGGCGTAGGGCTTGGTCGCGACGACTCCCCCGTCGGCCCACTGGCTCATGCCGACGACGTTGGCCGGCATGACCCACGGCGTGCCGTCGACGAACGCGCCCTGAAACCAGGCGGTGAGTTCGGCGGGGTCATAGCCGCGCTGCAGGGCGGCGTTGCCCAACACCATGAGGCGCGGAATGTGGTGCGCGTAGCCCGTGTCGCCGACCGTATCGAGGGTGTGCGAGAGGCAGCGGGCATCCGTCGCCGAACCGTCGAGCGCCCACCAGTGCGCGGGCAGCGGTTGGTGCGCGGCGAGCGCGTTGCTGCGCCGGGTGTAGTCCTCGCCCAGATGCCAATAGAGGTGCCACACCCAGTCGCGCCATCCGATCAGCTGGCGCACGAGACCTTCGACGCTTGCGAGCGGTGCGCGACCGGCGTCGTACTCGGCCACCGCGCGCTCGACGACCTCGAGCGGATGCAGCAGCCCGAGGTTCATCGGCACGCTGAGCCGGGCGTGCGCCATGGTATCGTCGCCAAGCATCATGGCGTCTTCGTAGGGGCCAAAGTCACTCAGCCGGGTCTCGACGAAGTCATCGAGGGCGGCCAGGGCTTCGGACCGGGTCGCGGCAAACAGGCGCGGCCCGTCGCGGCCGAGAAAGTGCACGCCGTCAGCCTCGAGGCGATCGAGTTCGATGCGCACCTCGGCGTCGATCTCGTCTTCGACGGGCAGCCACGGCGCGGGAAGGCCCAGGCTCGCGGCACCCTTCGGCGGCGGCTGGCGATTGTCGGCGTCGAAGCTGAACTGGCCGCCTTCGGGCCCGCCCGGGGTCATCAAGATGCCCGTGCGTTCGCGCACCTCGCGGTAGAACCGGTCCATCACCAGTTGGGTGGGCTTGCGGCCCGTCGCCCACGCAGCGAAGTCGTCCTCGCTCGTCACGAACCCCCGCGACGGCAAGATGCTCGCGCCGAGCTCGCGCACCAGGCGCCGCGCGGCCCACGACGGCGGGTTGATTGCCTCAAGCGTGCCGCCCTCGAGCCCCGCATCCGTCGATGCCATCGAAGTCAGCGCTGCGCGATAGCTGCTCGCCTGCAGAAACGTGCCGCGCTCGCCCAACTCGCGCGCGCGATGCCGGAGCGCCGTGAGGTAGAGGTGCGCCTTCTGTCGATGCGTGGGGCGACGGCGAAAAACCGCCGTGTTCTCGACGAGCACGATGCGCCCGCCGTCGTCGAACGCGGGGCCCAGTTGCTCAGCCGTCAGCCAACGGGTGGGCGCGCTCGTCATGGTGCCGAGACTAAGCGGCCTCGCCGCGCCTAGGCTGAGCGCGTGACCACCGCGCTGCGCACCGATCGCTATGAGCTCACGATGGTCGAGGCCGCCCTGCGCTCAGGGCAAGCAGGCCGCGATTGCGTGTTCGAGGTGTTCGGGCGACGCCTGCCGGGCGAGCGGCGCTACGGCGTACTCGCGGGCACGGGACGTGTGCTCGATGCCATCAGCGTTTTTCGGTTCGGGCAGCCAGAGCTCGACTTTCTGGCCGACGAGCGCATCGTCGACGACGCCACCCTGACGTTTCTCGCCGACTACCGCTTCCGCGGCCACGTTGAGGGCTACCGCGAGGGCGAGGTCTACTTTCCGGGCTCGCCCGTGCTCACGGTGCGCGGCACGTTCGCCGAAGCCGTGCTGCTCGAAACGGTCGTGCTCAGCGTGCTGAACTACGACTCAGCGGTGGCCACGGCGGCGGCTCGGATGGTCACGGCCGCCGACGGGCATCCGATCGCCGAAATGGGATCTCGCCGCACGAACGAGTCGGCTGCCGTGGCCGCGGCCCGCGCGGCGTACATCGCGGGCTTCAGCGCGACCTCGAACCTCGAGGCCGGGCGCACCTGGGGCATTCCGACGATGGGCACCGCGGCGCACTCCTTCACCCTGGTGCACGACTCAGAAGAAGAAGCGTTTCGCGCGCAGGTTGCCGCGCTCGGCGTCGGCACCACCCTGCTCGTCGACACCTACGACGTGCGGCAGGGCGTCGAGACGGCCGTGCGCGTCGCGGGGCCCGAGCTCGGCGGCGTGCGGCTCGACTCCGGCGACTTGCCGTCGCTCGTGCGCGAGGTGCGCGCGCAACTCGACGCGCTCGGAGCGACTGCCACCCGCATCACCGTCACGAGCGACCTCGACGAACACACGATCGCGGCCCTGCGTGGCGCGCCCGTTGACGCCTTTGGGGTCGGAACCTCCGTCGTCACGGGCTCGGGTTCGCCCGCCGCAGGCTTCGTCTACAAGCTCGTCGCACGGCGCGACAGCGGTTCAGACGAGTGGATGCCCGTGGCCAAAGCCTCGACCGGCAAAGCGTCCATCGGCGGAGCCAAGCGCGCCGAGCGAATGCTGCGCAACGGCGTGGCGGTTGCCGAACGCATCGTCATCGACGACGACCGCGACGGACTGCCCGAAGCCGCCACCCCGGCTGACCTCACCGCGCGGCCGCTCACCGTCGCACTCATGACCGATGGTGAGGCGGATGCGCGCTGGCTCGGCCCCGCCAGCGTTGCGGCGGCCCGCGAGCACTGCGCCGCCGCCGTCGGCGAGTTGCCCGTCGCCGCCCTGCGTCTCAGCCGTGGTGAGCCCGCGCTGCCGACGCTCGCGGTCTAGCGCCGACTAGCTCGAGCGCTCGTCAGGGGATTGCACGCGCTGCCCCACGACCGCGCTCACGCCGTCTTGGCGCATCGAGACGCCGTAGAGAGCATCCGCAATCTCCATGGTGCGTTTTTGGTGCGTGATGATGATGAGCTGCGAGCTCTGGCGTAGGTCACGGAAGATCGTCAGGAGACGGCCGAGGTTCGCGTCGTCGAGAGCCGCCTCGACCTCATCCATGATGTAGAACGGGCTGGGGCGGGCCTTGAAGATGGCGATGAGCAGCGCGACGGCTGCGAGCGAGCGCTCGCCACCCGACAGCAGGCTGAGCCGCTCGATCTTCTTGCCGGCGGGCTTGACCGTGACCTCGATGCCCGTCGTGAGCATGTTGTCGGGGTCGGTCAGCGTGAGGCTGCCGACACCGCCCGGGAACAGGATCGGGAAGACGACGTCGAACGCCGCTTGCGTGTCGGCGAACGCCGCGGCGAAGATCGTCTGCATCGTCGCGTCAACCTCGTCG
>JAYUKK010000308.1:0-2148 GCA_043764515.1 Microbacterium sp. | reverse complement strand
CTCGTAGTAGCGAACGCCTCGAACCGCTTCGCGGTCGTCGAGGCTTTGCAGCAGCGGGCCGAGGGAGTACCCGGCGCGGGCAGCTTTGATGTCGTGATCGACGACCGCACCGAGCAGATCGCCCTCATCGCGGTGCAGGGTCCGACTTCGGTGGCGGTGCTCGCCGCCACCGCAGGCCTCACGATCGAGGGCCTCGACGACCTGAAGTATTACGCCTGGGGTTCCGGCACCTTCGCGGGGGACGACCTCATGGTGGCGCGCACGGGCTACACGGGCGAAGACGGCTTCGAGCTCTACGCGCCCGTCGAGCACGCGGCCGCACTGTGGGCCGCGCTGATGGCTGCGGGCGAGCCGCTCGGGCTCGTGCCGTGCGGCCTCGCGGCTCGCGACACTCTGCGACTCGAGGCGGGTATGCCGCTGTACGGGCATGAGCTGGGGCTCGGCATCCAGCCCGTGCAGGCCGGGCTCGGTCGGGTCGTAGTGACCGACAAGTCCGCCTTCGTCGGGCGCGAGGCGATTCTGACCGGCCCTCCCGCCGGAGCCTCCGTGCTGGTGGGTCTGAAGGCAGAGGGTCGCCGTGCCGCGCGCGCTGAGTATCCCGTGTTTCACAATGGCGAACTGATTGGTGAAGTGACCTCCGGTGCCCTCTCGCCCACGCTCGGGTATCCCATTGCGATGGCGCTCGTCTGCCCCGCCGTCCGCGCGCCCGGCACGGTTCTCGAGCTCGATGTGCGCGGCACCCGTATTCCTGCCACGGTCGTCGCGTTGCCCTTCTACTCCCGCTCGTAATCCACCCATCCACTCCGCACGACTGATCGAAAGGCCACCCGCATGAGCGCTGTTCCCGCCGACCTGCAGTACACCGCCGAGCACGAGTGGGTGCGCCTCGAGGGCGACGTCGCCACCGTGGGCATCACGCAGTACGCCGCCGACGCTCTCGGAGACGTCGTGTACGTCGACCTGCCGAAGGTTGGCGCGGCGCTCGCCGCGGGATCGATTGTCGGCGAGGTCGAGTCGACCAAGTCGGTCGGCGAGCTGTACGCGCCCCTCGACGGCGAAGTCGTCGAAGCCAACAGCGCGGTGGTCGACGCACCCGAGACCATCAACTCAGACCCCTACGGTGCTGGTTGGCTCGTGAAGGTTCGCGTCTCAAGCGCCCCCGTTCTCATGAGCGCCGACGAGTACCGCGCCCTCATCGGCGAATAACTCACCCCTCTTCCCACTCTTCACTCGCCACACGAAAGGCCCCTCGTGAGCATCCCCTTCGTCGACCGTCACATCGGCATCGACGCCGACGCCCGTCAGCTCATGCTCGACGCGCTCGGCTACGCCTCGCTCGACGCGCTGATGGATGCTGCGGTGCCCGCCGCCATTCGCCAGACGGCCCCCTTGCGCAGCCTGCCTGCGCCCGCGACCGAGGCCGAGGCGCTCGCCGAGTTGCGCGCCCTGGCCGCGCACAACCGCGTGCGACGCAGCATGATCGGGCAGGGGTACTACAGCACGGTGACGCCCGCGGTGATTCAACGCAATGTGCTCGAGAACCCGAGCTGGTACACGGCCTATACGCCGTACCAGCCTGAGATCTCGCAGGGTCGCCTCGAGGCGCTGCTCAATTTCCAAACGATGGTGAGTGAGCTCGCCGGGCTGCACACCGCCAACGCGTCGATGCTCGATGAGTCCACGGCGGTCGTCGAGGGCATGCTCTTGGCGCGCCGTGCGTCGGGGTCGGCCTCGAACGTCTTCATCGTCGATAGCGACGTATTCGCGCAGACGCGCGCGGTGCTCGATGGCCGTGCAGAAGCTCTCGGCCTCGAGCTGCAATACGTGCCGCTCGCCGACACCGACCCGGCCGAGTTGCCCGAAGCCTTCGGAGTGTTCGTGCAGTACCCCGCTGCCTCGGGCCGTGTCTGGGACCCGTCAGCGATCATCGCTCGTGTCAAAGAGCAGGGTGGGCTCGCGATCGTCGCCGCTGACCTGCTGGCCCTCACTCTCATCACGAGCCCCGGCGAGCTCGGCGCTGACGTGGCGGTGGGCACGACGCAGCGCTTCGGTGTGCCGATGGGCTTCGGCGGACCGCACGCCGGATACCTCGCGGTGCGTGAAGGCCTCGAGCGGCAGATGCCGGGCCGACTCGTCGGCGTCTCGAAA
>JAYUKK010000307.1:0-7169 GCA_043764515.1 Microbacterium sp. | reverse complement strand
CTTGCACTACCCCGAGCGCGACGAGTGGCCCGGCGAGTGGGCTACTGCCGCCGAGTTGCCCGCGCTGCTGCGGGCCGCCCCCACTGTGCTCGCGATCGGTACCGTGAGCTTCTCGGCTGAGGTGTTGCGGCACTGTGGCGTCGACACCAACCGACTCTTCTAAGGATCACCATGACCACCTCTGCTCCCTTCGGCCTGCTGCTCGACGTTGACGGCCCCATCGCGAGCCCGATCGACCGCCGCATCGTGATCGACTCAATCGTTGACGACCTGCTGACGCTTGCCGCGGCGGGCATCCCGATCGCGTTCATCACGGGACGCAGCGATGAGTTCATGCGCGAGCAGGTCGTAGCGCGCCTGGTGGGTGCTGGTCAGGATCGCGGCGGGCTGGATGCCCAGAGCCACGTCTTCGGCGTCTTCGAGAAGGGCGGCTGCTGGGCACCGGTGACCCCGCAGGGGCTCGGCGAGCTCGAGATCGACGACCTCGTGGCGGTACCGGAGGCGTTGCGCATCGTCGTCGAGTCACTCGCCCGCGAGCACTACGCCGACACGATGTTCGTCGACGAGGGTAAGCACGTCATGATCTCGCTCGAGCAGAACACGGACGTGTCGGCGGTTGTCTACCGCGAGGCGCAACTGCGATTCATCGCTGAGGTCGAGCGCATCATGACCGAGCTCGCCGTGGGCCCGGGGTTCCGCATCGACCCGACGATCATCTCGGTGGACGTGGAGTCGGTGATGCTCGACAAAGACCGCGGCGCTCATCGCGCGCTCGACTGGTTCGCCGCTCGGGGGGTCTCGGCCGAGCGGTGGTGGTCGGTGGGCGACTCGCGCTCGGACTACCTGATGGCCGACGCGGTGCACGCGCGGGGCATCCCCGTGGCGCACGTCGATGTGCGGCCTGGAGACGGCATGCTCGAGCGCGCGTACGACGTCGTCGTCGAGGGCGATCTCATTCACGATGCCGCGGGTGCGGCGTTCTTGCGGCGCAGGGTTGCCGAGCTCAGCTGAGAGTATTCGCGACACGCCGGGTGAATGTCGGTGCAGGTTGCCATATTCGAACGTATGTTCGATCATGGAGAGATGCCCGCCCTCGCGCTCTCTGTTTATGAAGAGCCCTCTGCTGCCGAAGCGCCCGGTTCTGTCGACCCCGGTGCTCTCGACCCCCGCGCCGACTCTCGCAGTGCGCGCATCGAGGCGGTTGGCACCGTGCAAGCACTGCAGGCGCGCATCGACGCGCTTCAGCGCACGCGGCTCGACTCGCGGCTCATGCCCACGCACGAAGCACTTGCTGACCTGCTGCCCGACGGCGGGCTGCGCGAGGGCGCGACCTACGCGCTGAGCCCCTCGAGTGCCCTCGTCATGGCGCTACTCGCGGGCCCCTCGCAAGCGGGCTCGTGGTGCGGGGTCGTCGGCATGCCCGAGTTCGGAGTCGAGGCCGCCGAGGCGATGGGCATCGACCTCGACCGGCTCGTGCTCGTGCCGCACCCGGGTGACGCCTGGCTGACCGTCACGGCCTCGATTGCGGATGCGCTCGGCATCGTCGTTGTGCGCCCCGGGCGGGCGGCGAGCGATGGCGCCATCTCCAAACTCGCCGGGCGGCTGCGCGATCGCGGGTCGACCCTGCTCGTGCTCGGGCCGTGGCCCCAGGCAGAGGCCATGATCAGCCTCACCGAGAGCCACTGGTCGGGCCTCGGCGACGGCCACGGGTATCTCAGCGAGCGCGAGGTCACGATCACCGTGAGCTCGAAGCGCGGCGGCCGGCCTCGCAGTGGGCGGTTGATGATGCCCGATGCCGAGCTGGGCATCCGTCGTCTCGATCGCGGCGTCGCGGCTGATCGGGCGCGCGAGCGCTGGCAGGACGCGTCTCACCTCACGGCGAGGCAGGTCGGCTGATGCAGCGCACGCTCGTGCTGTGGGTTCCCGACTGGCCCGTCATCGCGGCCGTGCGCGAAGGCCTCGCGGTCGCGGGGGCGCCGATCGCTGTCATGGCGGCCAACCGGGTCGTCGCGTGCTCCCCCGCAGCCCGCGCCGAGGGCGTGCGGGCGGGCCAGCGCCGCCGCGAGGCGCAATCGCTGTGCACCTCGCTGGTCGTCGTGCCGTTCGACGAGGGGCGAGACCACCGGCTGTTCGCGCCCCTCATCGACGTTGTCGAAGGGCTCGTCGCCGGAGTGCAGGTCGTGCGGCCCGGGCTGCTCGCGCTCGGCGCCCGTGGGCCGGCCCGCTACTACGGCGGCGAGAAAGCTGCCGCGCTCGCGCTGCGCGGGGCCGTGCGGGCCGACGATGTGGTCGACACGCGCATCGGCGTGGCCGACGGCCCCTTCGCGGCCGAGCTCGCCGCGCGCACCGTGGCCCCCGGTGCTGATCAGAACGGCGCGGTGCAGATTGTCGCGAGCGGAGCATCCGGCCCCTTTCTCGCGCCGTTCGCGGTCACGACGCTCGGTGACCCTGACCTTGCGACCCTGCTCGGGCGGCTTGGGGTGCGCACGCTCGGCGACTTCGCCGCGCTACCCGCCGAGGCCGTGCGCGACCGCTTCGGCGCAGCCGGGGCGCATCGGCACGCCCTCGCCGGGGCCTCCGACGCCACGCCGCTCGTGCCCCGCAATCCCCCACCCGACCTCGAGCGCGTGCTCGAGCTCGAACCGCCGCTCGACCGCGTCGACCAGCTCGCGTTCGCGGTGCGACAGCTCGCCGACGAGCTTGTTGAGGCACTCACGAACCGACTGCTCGTGGCGACGGCCATTCGCATCGGGTTTCGCGATGAGCACGGCACTGAGACCGAGCGGGCCTGGCTGCACCCGCGATCGTTCCGCGCGAGCGAGATCGTCGACCGCGTGCGCTGGCAGCTCAGCGGCGAGACGCGTACGGCGGGCGCGCGCGCCGATGCCGACCGCGGCCCGGGGCTGCGCTCGGCCATCACGCGCGTGCGCATCGTGCCCGAGAGCGTTGACGACCTCGCTCACCACGAACCGGGGCTGTGGGGCTCGGCGCCCGACGAGCGCGTGCATCATGCCCTCTCGCGCGTGCAGAGCTTGCTCGGCCACGAAGCCGTGCTCACCGCGCAGCGTACGGGCGGCCGTACGCTCGCCGAACGCTCGGTACTCGTGCCATGGGGTGACCGGGTCGTCATCACCCGGCCCGTCGAGCGGCCCTGGCCCGGAGCCCTGCCTCAACCCGCACCCGCGACTGTATTCCCCTCGCGGCATGCAGTCACGGTCGTCGATGCGCACGGTGCAGCCGTTGGCATTGATGACCGGATGCGGCTCTCCGCTGCCCCCGCCGGGTTTGCTCCCGCGGCGGGCGGAACAACCCGGCCCGTGACCTCGTGGGCGGGGCCGTGGCCGCTCGATGAACAGTGGTGGAGCATCCGTCGGCGACGACTGCACCGGTTGCAAGTGGTCGACGCTGCGGGCGTGGCGTGGTTGCTCGTTCTTGAGGGCAGCAGTTGGTGGGCCGAGGCGCGCTATGACTGAGCCGTTCATGACCGAGCCGTTCATGACCGAGAGGCCGCGCTGATGGCCGGCTGGCACAATCCACCGATTCCGTGGAGCGAGTTCGAGCGCAATCTGCGCGAAGGCAAACGGCCGGGGTCGAGCCCGCCGCTCGGCGGTGACGCGGGCGACTCTCCCGCGTGGTCGCAGAAACGCGCGCCCTACCGGGCTGCGGGTATTGAGCAACCCGACCCCGCGACGGTCGTGCCCTACGCCGAGCTGCACGCGCACTCGAGCTTCAGTTTTCTCGACGGCGCGTCGAGCCCCGAAGAGCTACTCGAAGAGGCCGCGCGGCTGGGGCTCGTCGGCCTCGCGATGACCGACCACGACGGCTTCTACGGCGTCGTGCGCATGGCCGAGGCGGCCGAGCCCTACGGCATCACGACGGTGTTCGGCGCCGAGCTCTCGCTCGATCTCACGGGCCCGCAGCAGGGCGTGCCCGACCCCGAGGGCACCCACCTGCTCGTGCTCGCGCGGGGGCAGGCCGGCTACCACCGGCTCGCTGCGGCGATCACCGACGCGCAGCTCGCGGGCGCTGAGAAGGGCCGCCCGGTCTACGACCTCGACGTGCTCGCCGGGCATGCAGGCCGCGGGGGCGACGCGACGAGCGGCGATCACTGGATGATCCTCACGGGGTGCCGCAAAGGCGCCGTGCGGTCGGCCTTGGAAGGGCGCGACACCAGGCGGGCGAGCAACGACGGTGCGGCAGCGGATGGCGTCGCCCGCGCGCGGCCGACGCGCGCCCACATCGCCGCGGCGGGCGCCGAGCTCGACGCGCTCGTCGACCGGTTCGGAGCATCCAATGTCACGGTCGAGCTCTTCGATCACGGCCGTCCGCTCGACACCGTGCACAACGACGTGCTCGCCGCTCTTGCCGCTGAGCGCGGGCTGCCGATTCTCGCGACGGGCGCCGTGCACTATGCGACTCCGGCGCGGTACCCGCTCGCCACGGCGTTTGCTTCCCTGCGCGCGCGCCGCAGCCTCGACGACATGCAGGGCTGGCTGCCGGCGGCCGGTACGTCGCACCTGCGCAGCGGTGCCGAGATGCAGCGGTTGTTTGCGCGCTACCCGGGGGCGGTGGCGCGCAGCGTTGAGCTCGCTGACGAGCTCGGCTTCAGCCTGCGGCAGGCCAAACCGAATCTGCCGAAACAAGACGTGCCGCCCGGCCACACCCCGATGAGCTGGCTGCGTGAGCTCGTGTGGGCAGCCGTGCCGCGCAAATACCCCGAGGCGAGCGACGCCGACCGCGCGCGCATCGCGCGCGAGCTCGACGTCATCGAGGCCAAAGACTTTCCCGGCTACTTCCTCATCGTGCACGACATCGTGCAGTACGCCCGTGGCCGCGGCATTCTCTGCCAGGGCCGCGGCTCGGCCGCGAACTCGGCCGTGTGCTACTTGCTCGACATCACCGCGGTCGACTCGATCGGCTACCAGCTGCCCTTCGAGCGCTTCCTCTCGGCGCTGCGCGATGAAGAGCCCGACATCGACGTCGACTTCGACTCTGATCGGCGCGAAGAGGTCATCCAGTACGTGTTTGAGAAGTACGGTCGCCGCAATGCCGCCCAAGTCGCCAACGTCATCAGCTATCGCCCGAAGAACGCCGTGCGCGACATGGCGCGGGCGCTCGGCTACTCCACCGGCCAGCAAGACGCCTGGAGCAAGCAGGTCGAGCGCTGGGGCGCCGTGCTCTCGAGCGACGACCACGACATTCCCGAGCCTGTCGTGGACCTCGCCCAGCAAGTGCTGACCTACCCGCGGCATTTGGGCATCCACTCGGGCGGCATGGTGCTCACCGACCGGCCCGTCGGCGAGATCGTGCCGATCGAGCACGCGCGCATGGAGAACCGCACGGTGCTGCAGTGGGACAAAGACGACTGCGCCTGGATGGGCCTCGTCAAGTTTGACCTGCTCGGTCTCGGCATGCTCGCGGCACTGCAGTACTCGTTCGACTTGATCGACGAGCACCTCGGCGAGCGGTGGGAACTCGCGACGCTGCCGAAAGAAGAGCAAGCGACCTACGACATGCTGTGCCGCGCCGACTCGATCGGCGTGTTCCAAGTCGAGAGCCGCGCACAGATGGGCTTGTTGCCACGCCTGCAACCGAGAAAGTTCTACGACCTCGTCGTGCAGATCGCGCTCGTGCGACCCGGGCCGATTCAGGGCGGTGCGGTGCACCCCTTCGTACGGCGCAAGCTCGGTCGTGAGCCCATCACCTACGACCACCCCAAGCTTGTCGAGCCGCTCGAGCGCACGCTCGGCATCCCGATCTTTCAAGAGCAACTCATGCAAGTGGCCATGGCGGTCGGCGGCTGCACGGGCGACGACGCCGACCTGTTGCGACGCGCGATGGGCAGCAAGCGCGGCCTCGAGCGCATCGAGTCACTGCGCGAGACGCTCTACGCCGGCATGGCGAGCAACGGCATCACGGGGCAACTCGCTGACGAGATTTACGGCCGCATTCAGGCATTCGCCAACTTCGGCTTCGCCGAAAGTCACTCGATCAGCTTCGCGCTGCTCGTCTACGCGAGTTCGTACATCAAGCTGCACTACCCCGGCATCTTCCTCGCCTCACTCTTGCGCGCGCAGCCGATGGGCTTCTACTCGCCCGCCTCGCTCACGGGCGACGCCGAACGCCACGGCGTCGAGGTGCGCACCCCGTGCATCCTGCGGTCGGGGGTCGAGGCGGGGCTCGAGCGCATCGATCTCGTCGTTGCGTCAGCGCATGAGCCCGTGGCTGCGGATGCCCGACGCGCGTTGCCCACGGGGCTCGAGCAGTGCATCCACCGCCAGCAGCCCCCCGTGCCCGAGTTCGAGCCCGCGTCGACGAACGGCGACCTCGCCGACTGCGCGCTGCACCGCCGCGACGGCGATCTCGCCGTCAGGCTGGGGCTCGCCGAAGTCACCGGGATCGGTCGGCCGACGGCCCACCGCATCGTCGCCGAGCGTGAGCGGGGTGGTCCCTACCGAGACCTCACCGAGCTCGTCTACCGCACCGGACTCACGGGCGCCCAGGTCGAGGCCCTCGCCACCGCGGGCTCCTTCGACGTGCTCGGCATGTCGCGGCGCGAGGCGCTCTGGGCGGCGGGCGCCGCGGCGCAGGCTCGGCCCGAGTATCTGCCCGGAGTGGTGACGGCCGTGCAACCGCCGCTGTTCACCGACCTCGACGCGCACGAGCTCATGGTTGCCAACCTCGTGTCGACGGGCATCGCACCCGGCGACCACCCCGTGCGCTTCGTGCGCGGGCTGTTGCGCGAGCGCGGCGTGCTGAGTGCGCGCGAGTTGCGCAGTGCCGAGCCGGGGCGCCGCGTCGAGGTGGCGGGTGTCGTGACCCACCGCCAGCGACCCGCGACCGCGAGCGGCATCACGTTCTTAAACCTCGAAGACGAGACGGGCCTCGTCAATGTCATCTGCTCGGTCGGGCTGTGGGGCCGCTACCGCCGCACGGTGCGCGAGAGTCGCGCGCTCATCATCCGCGGCACGCTCGAGCGTTCACCCGAGGGTGTCGTCAACATCGTCGCCGACCGGGTCGAGTCGTTGCCCTTGCGGGTCACGATGCCCAGTCGCGACTTTCGCTGAACGTACTCAGGTGTTGCGCCCTCTCGCGGCAACCGTCCACGTTGCGACCTCAGCCCCGTCGCGCTCGACGACAAGTTCGTCGACGAGGTTCACGGCATTGCA
>JAYUKK010000306.1:0-2151 GCA_043764515.1 Microbacterium sp. | reverse complement strand
TTCGCTGCCGACCCGCGCGTGGGCAGCGAAGTCAGCGGCGAAGCGCTCAAGGTTGCCCGCCTCGGTGCGGTAGTCGATCTCGGCGAGGCTCGTGGCGGCGAACTCTTCGACGAGAGCCGGGGCATCAGCCCGCCGGTTCACGAGCCGCACGCGGGCAAGCCACCGCCCCACGCGCCGCAGCGCAGCGAGGTCGACCTCGACGATTTGCTCGATTCCGGGCCGCAGCACCTTCACCACGACGTTCTCGAACCCGAGGTCGGCGGCAATGCCGGGCGACAGCCGCGCGCGGTGCGCTTGCCCGAGCGAAGCGGCCGCGATCGGCTCGGTCTCGAACAACGCAAACGCTCGGTCGAGCGGGAAGCCCAGCTCACGCTCAATCTGCGCCACGATCGCGGCGAGCGGTTCGGGCGCCACCTCGTCTTGCAGCCCCTCGAGTTCGCTCGTGATCTCGGGCGGCAGAATGTCGAGGCGCGATGACAAGAACTGCCCGACCTTGATCATGAGCCCGCCGAGGTCGGCCGCGAGATCGTGGAACCTGCGCGCGAGCTTCTGAAGGCGACGGATGCGTCCGCGCGCCGCGAGACGCGCCAGCCCGAACCGCGGCAGCACGAGCTCGAACCACCACGCTTGCGCGAGGGCGCGCGCCGCGAAGCGCATGATGCGGCGGTAGCGCGCCTTCAGTGCCGGATCGTTCGTCGGAGCGCGGTTCGCGCTCTCGCTGGGCACGACCTAGTCTTCGGCGAGGATGGCGTAGAGCGCTTTGCGCGTCTGGTCGAGCAGGGCCGCGGCCCGTTCTTGCTGCTCGCGCGTACCCGACTGCGTGACCTGCGCGGCCGCCTGCGCGAGCTTGGCGCCCGCGCGCGGAACGGCCGAGGTGCGTTCGCTCCAGTGATCGTTCATGCGGCCGCTCATACGGTCGGCGGCGTCGCTCATGCGGTCGGTGATGTCACTGACGTTCCAGCTCGAGCGGCTCGAATTGTCGGCGGCCGGCTCGTGCGCGTGGGCGGCAGCGGCCTCGCGGCCCGCGTCGGTGAGCGCGTAAACACTGCGTTCGCCGTCATGCTGCACGCTGAGCAATCCCTCGTCGGTGAGCTGCTGAAGCATCGGGTATACCTGGCTGGCGGAGGGCATCCACATGCCGCCGCTCGCCGCACCGATGGCCTGCATGACCTGGTGGCCGTTCTTCGGCTCGGTGTGCAGCGCGGTCAGGATGGCAGTGCGCAGGTCGCCGTGCGCAGTGCTTGATGAGCGGCCACTGCCGCGCGTCGTGAAGGCGTCGCGCAGGTTCTCGACCGCCTCCCGAATGTCGAAACCGGAGGACGAAGATGAACTGCGCATTGTGGATTCCCTTCACGCGATGGCGGGGGAGCGTCGAACGGCGTCCCTCACACCGCTCTCAGGCTACGCAGGTCACCTGGACGCGCGCCGACCACTGCATCGGTGCGCGCTGGTGGGGCGCTGTGGGCTGCGCGGCTACTTCGCGGCGCTGCCCGACTTCGCGTCGGCGAGCTTGCCGCGCAAGAAAAGCAGGGGCAGTAGCCATCCGCCGAGAGCAGTAATGAGCCAGACGATGAGGCTCGCGAGCACCCATGTGTCGATGCCGCTCAGCGTGATGCCTCCCGGAAAGATGCTCGCGAGCAACAGGGCCACGAACGTCGACACGAGCCCGATTCCGCCGAGCACGGCGGGCGCGTACTTGCGGGCCATGTTGACAATGAACGGGGTCAGGATGCTCTGCGCAAGCGCGAACACCCCGACTGCCACGAGAAAGCCCGAGAGGCTGAGCCCGAAGCCGGGCAAGATCCACGAGGTGACGAGCAGCGCCAGTGCGGCCGTGCCGAGGTAGATCGCGAGGCGAATGAGGAACCGGAGCATGGGGTGGGCCTTTCGTCGAACCAAAGCGATGGCCATCACGCTATACCCGCCCGACATGTCAGCGTGGTACGTTCGGCCTGTTGCCCCAGACCCCGGCTTCGGTTCGATCCTGCACGTTCGATCACCGACCGTACTTCTGAGGACATCACCATGACTGCATCTGACACCGCCCTAGCCGGCGAGTCGGTCGCACCCGCTACACCGGCAAGTCCCGACCGCCTCGCTACCGAGCGCGACCTCGTGCGGCCCGAGCTTGGGCGCCGCGTACTCGCCGTG
>JAYUKK010000305.1:0-2152 GCA_043764515.1 Microbacterium sp. | reverse complement strand
GGCCGCTGGTCCGCCGCGCACCGGGAATTCGTATTCCCGGGTCAGTGGATGCGGCCGAGACCCTCCTCCGCACGATCGTCGGCCAGCAGATCTCGCTGCCCGCAGCCCGCACTGTTCTGGGTCGCCTCGCGGCCGACCTGCACGATCCGGCCAACCCCGTCGCGCCGACAGATGCCGGGGGCCTGCTGTGGTTTCCGACGGCCGAGACGATCGCTCGCCAAGGCGCGTCGGTGTTGCGCGGGCCGGAACGTCGCGTGCGCACGATCGTCGACACCGCCGAAGCACTCACGAGCGGCGAGCTCGTGCTTGACGTGGGCCTCTCGACCGCCGAACTGCGTGATCGATTGCTGCGGATGCCCGGCATCGGTCCGTGGACGGCCGACTACGTCGCCCTGCGCGTGCTGGGGTCACCCGACTTGCTGCTCGACACCGATCTCGTGTTGCTGCGCACGCTCACCGGCCTGGGCGCAGCATCCACCCCGCGGCAGGCGGCCGCGCTCGGAGAACGCTGGGCGCCGTGGCGGTCATACGCCACCCTGCACCTCTGGCGCGCCGCGCCGCCTCCGCGACGCCGCGCGCCCTGAGGGCACGCCGCTCAGTTCTCGGGAGCCACCATGGGAAGCGGAATAGCACCCGTTGCGGGCACGACACCGCTGAGCCGCTCGGGCGACAGGACCTTCGCGATCTCGTCAGCGGTCATGAGCCCCCGCTCGATGACGAGCTGGCGAATCGGCACCTTCGACGCGAGCGCTTCGTAGGCGAGTGCCGCCGATTCTTGGTAACCGATGTAGGGCGTGAGCGCCGTGACGACACCCACACTCGCCTCGACCATCTCGTGCAACCGCTCTTTGTTGGCCGTGATGCCGTCGATGCAGTTGAGGCGCAAGGTGCGGCACGCGTTCGACATCCACGCCAACGACTGCATGATGCTCGTCGCAATCACGGGCTCGAAGGCATTGAGCTGCAGTTGCCCGCCTTCGACCGCGGCCGTGACCGTCGCATCCGCGCCGATGATCGAGAACGCGACCTGGTTGACGACCTCGGGAATCACCGGGTTGACCTTGCCGGGCATGATCGAGCTGCCGGCCTGGCGTGCCGGCAGGTTGATTTCGCCGAAGCCCGCCTGCGGGCCGCTCGAGAGCAACCGCAAGTCGTTGCAGATCTTCGAGAGCTTGACCGCCGCGCGCTTGAGCGTGCCCGAGACGGTCATGAAGATGCCTGTGTCGCTCGTCGCCTCAATCAGGTCAGGCGACGTCACCATGGTGTATCCCGAAATCTCGCTCAAATGGCGACGCACGGACTCGGCGTACCGGGGGTCAGCCGTGATGCCCGTGCCGATCGCCGTCGCGCCCATGTTGATCTCGTTGAGCCACGGAATGATCTCGCTCAACCGCTCTTGATCTTCCCCGAGCGTCGTCGCGAAACCGCGGAACTCTTGCCCGAGAGTCATCGGCACAGCGTCTTGCATTTGCGTGCGGCCGACCTTCAGAATCTGCGCGAACTCCTGGCCCTTCGCCGCGAACGAGTCGACGAGCAGCCGGTGCTCGTCGAGCAAACTCTTGAGGCTGAACACCATGGCGAGCTTGATGGCCGTCGGGTAGACGTCGTTGGTCGATTGACTGCGATTGACGTGATCGATGGGGTGAAAGTTGTCGTAGTCACCCTTGTCGTGGCCCATTAGCTCGAGGCACCGGTTGGCGATGATCTCGTTGGCGCACATGTTCGTGCTGGTGCCCGCACCACCCTGCAACACCCCGAGCACGAACTGCTCATGCAGTTCGCCGTCGATGATCTCTTGGCAGACCTGATCGATGAGGTCGGCTCGCACGGCTCGAATCACACCGATCTCTTTGTTGGCCCGCGCCGCCGCCTGCTTCACCATCGCGAGCGCGATGACGAGGTTGGGGTGGTTGGAGAGCGCGCGGCGCGTGATCGGAAAGTTCTCGAGGGCTCGAGCGGTGTGGATTCCCCAGTAGGCGTCGGCCGGGATCGGCATTTCGCCGAGCGAGTCGTGCTCTTGGCGCATCGCGCGCGGAGCATCCGGGTCTTCATCGAGACCGGGTCGGTACATGGGAATGCCGTCGTCACTCGTGGTGAAACTGGGGGCAGGGCCTGTGGTGCGCACCATGATCAGATGCCTCTTCCTTGAGGG
>JAYUKK010000304.1:0-7204 GCA_043764515.1 Microbacterium sp. | reverse complement strand
CCGGTGCCAGAAGCGAACCCAGTCGCTGACGGACTCACCGCTTCTGAGCTGACGTACGACGCGCGCGGCAACACCACGAAGCTCGCCGACCAGTCGCTCGTGTTTGACCTGGCGAACCGGCACGTGTCGACCACGGTCACCGCGGGCAGCGACACGACGACGGTGACCTACCAGCGGGATGCGGGCAACCGCATCATCGCTCGCACGGTGACGGTCAACGGCTCTACGACCGAAAGCACCCGCTACGCGCACCCGGCATCCGCTGATGTGTCGGGTCTGGTCGTGGATGCTGCGACTGGTGCTGTCCGTGAACACACGGTGTCTCTTCCCGGTGGTGCCGCTGTGCGGTTCGTGCTGGGCTCGAACGCGCGTGAGCAGTGGACGTATCCGAACATGCTCGGCAGCGTCATTCTCGAAGCCGACGGGGATGGTGTGCGCAGCTCGAACGTGGTCCGGTATGACCCGTGGGGGCAACCGATTGACCCGGTCACCGGGCGAATCGGTACCTCGTCAGCTGACGACTCTGTGATCGACAACGCTGAAGGCGATGCGGACTACGCGTTCGTGGGTGGGGATCGGAAGCTGTATGAGCACCAGGGGTCGGTCGCTGTCATCGAGATGGGGGCGCGGGCGTATGTGTCGGCGCTGGGCAGGTTCCTCTCGGTCGACCCAGTTGAGGGGGGCGTCGATAACTCGTATGTATATCCGACGGATCCGGTAAACAAGCTCGACCTGACGGGAATGTTGTCAGCAGATGCAGCGGAGCGATGGATCCTAAACGGTCAGAACATCAACAACCTAAATGGCACGTACGTTGTGCCCCCTGGACCGCCAAAGAAGAACGTCAACACCTCGCCGAGTCCTGGCCAATCCAAGCCGACGCAGTCCTTCATGCTCATGACGGTTGCGCCTCTCAATTTTGCGGGCTCGAACTCATCGAATACTCCGACACCGCAGCAACAGATGGATTGGGGTGCAGCCGGGATGCTTGCGGGAGCCGTAATCGCAGGCGTTGGGGTCGCAATTCTTTTCGGAACTGCGTGGACTATCGTCGGTATCCCAATTGGCTCGATTGTCTTCGCTGTAGGCGCCACCATCTTTGTCTACTCGGCTATTTCATGGATAGTTGGCTGGACACGTTCCGTAGCCGAGAGCTATGCCGCGACTGGGAACAGGGAGATGATCGCTTCATGAAATCTGGAACTAGTGCGAGAGGGACTGACTTTTGGCGGCCCTTGACCTCGATGGTGTTGGTGATACCTGCGTTGATGATCTTGGTCGCACTATCGCCGTTCATCAGTGTGGAGCTTGGGGCGTGGGGGATTGCGGTCGTCGCGGTGGTCGGAACCCTTTCTTCGGTCGCTGCTTACGGATCACGACTTCCTCAAAACTGGAGCGCCCGAGGGTGTTGGAGTGTGATTGCCTTAGCGACTGTTCCTGGGCTGATCGTCATGATCGGGCTTGTCGTGGCGTCGTCTTTTGCTCCCACTCCTTCACTACTGATTCTCGGTTCCTTGCTGGCGGCAGCATGGGTACCAAGCCTGCCCGCAGTTGCGTACGGGCTGCTTGTCATGCGAGGCCGGGATGGAACGTAGCGCCTCGGGAGAGAGTAGGCGGAGCCCACCCGTGCGGGGCGTGTTGTGGCTAACTCTCTCACTTCGGGTCGCAAAGCTATGGCGCTGTGTACGAGTTCGATGCGGAATCCCGCATGACGCAGGCCAAGTTGAGTCTCAATGGCTTAGTCGACCATGTGATCTGGCCTGGGAAACGTGTCGTGCTGTGTTCACGCAGGCGGCGCGATCGCGCCGCGCAGAGCATCCCCTACGCGTCGAACCAGCCGCGCGGGTGGAAGGTCGCGTCGATCGCGGGGCCGCGGCGCGTGGGGGCCGCCCACTGCACACCGTTGGCGAGCACGCGGTGGATGCTCGGGTGGTGGTAGACGGGGTAGTCCTGGTCGCCCGGCGAGAAGTAGAAGACCCGCCCGTGCCCGCGAGTCCACGTAGCGCCCGAGCGAAAGACTTCGCCGCCCGAGAACGACGAGATGAAGATGAGCTCTTCGGGGGTGGGAATGTCGAAGAACTCGCCGTACATCTCTTGCGCTTCGATGACGAGCGGGTCGGGTACTCCGGCCGCGATGGGGTGGGTGGGGTCGACCGTCCACACCACTTCGCGGTCGCCGTCGTTGCGCCAGCGCAGTGAGCACGTGGTGCCCATGAGCTTCTTGAAGATCTTCGAGTAGTGGCCCGAGTGCAGCACGATGATTCCCATGCCGCCGAGCACCGCCTCGTAGATGCGATTGACGACGGCGTCGTCGACCTCGGGGTGAGCCTCGTGGCCCCACCACAGCAACACGTCGGTCGAATCCACCACCGACTGCGGCAGGCCGTGCTCGGGCTCGTCGAGCGTGGCGGTGTGCACCTCGACAGCGTCGCCGAGCAGCGAGGTGAGGCCGGCGGCGATCGCGCCGTGCATCCCCGTCGGGTAGAGCTTCGCGGTGAGCGACTCGGGGTCGCTCTCGTGCCGGTTCTCGTTCCACACGGTCACGCGCAGCGGTGCAGTGGCGGGCGCAGCAATCATCAGGGCTCCAGTCGAATCTCGCGGCCTTCGGCGGCCGAGCGGTAGCAGGCGTCGAGCACCGCGGTGCGATGCAGGGCGAAGTCGCCGCGGTGGGCATCCCAGTCGCCGCTAGCAATGGCGTCGACAAATTCGCGAATGACCAAGGGATGCTCGCCCCCGACCACGTGAACCTCAGGCGTAATCGTCACGGGTGCGCCGGCTTCGTCGCGGTAGATGCGCAGCGTGTCATCGCTCGAATACTGCGGAATGAAGAGTCGCAGCCCGCCCTCGATGCCGAGCAGTTCGATCGAGATGTCGTCGTTATCGACCCCGTGGCCGGCCCAACTGATTTCGAAGGCCACGCTCGAGCCGTCATCGAGGCGGAAGAGCGCGCTCGCGAGGTCGTCGACCTCGAAGGCGCCTTTCGCGCTCGTCATCTGGTCAGCGCGATCCCACGAGCCGTAGCCAGCCCGACCGAGTGCGCCATGGGTGACGGCGCTCACCGCGACGACGCGCGGTTCGCCGAGCAAGAACAGCAGCGAGTCGAGCACGTGCGGGCCGAGGTCGATGAGCGCGCCGCCGCCCGCCATCGCCTTGTTCGTGAACCACGAGCCCAAGCCGGGAATGCCCGCGCGCCGACGCCACGAGGCGCGCGAGTGATAGACCCGCCCGATGCCCACGTTCGTGAGGTAGGTGCGGGCATATTGCACGTCGGCGCGGCGTCGGTGGTTGAACGCCACCTCGAGCACGCGGTCGTTGTCGCGCGCGGCCTGCACCATCTCTTTCGCTTGCGCGGTGTCGATAGCGATGGGCTTTTCGCAGAACACGTGCTTGCCCGCGGCGAGCGCGGCCATCGTGATGGGGTGGTGCAGCGCGTTCGGGGTGGCGATGCTCACGGCGTCGACGTCGGGCAGCGTCACGAGGTCGGCCCAGTCGGCGAGCAAGTGCCGCACGCCGTACTGCGCGCCCAGTTCGGCGAGCCGCGCCTCTTCTTTGCCGGCGAGGGCAACGACCTCAACGTCGGGCATCGCGGCGTAGGCCTCGAGGTGCACGGCACCCATGCCGAGGCCAATGACGCCGACGCGCAGCGGGTGGGTCTCAGTGGGTGCTGCCTTCGCGGAGGGGATGGTTGCCACGGGCGTTGCTCTTTCGATGGGAGGGTTCAGGCACATGTCACGGGCGCGTGCCCTTTAGGTATGATGTAAAGACCACAGGTGAGGACCTTGATATGACCGACGCAGTGTTGCGCGCCCGCTCTGACGATGGAGGGCGCCTTGCGGTCACCCTCGGCGACACCATTCTGAGTGATGCGGCGGCCCTTCTCGTGGAGGTTGACCGACGGCCCGTCGACCACTGGGTCGATCCGCGCATCGGGGGCGAGGGCGACCTCATCACGATCGAGGGCACGCTGGCCGACACCGGCGAGGGCACGAGCCTGCACGCCGCGTGGAGCGCGCGCCGTGTGGCCGGCCAACCCGTGTGGGAGCTTGCGTTGACGCTGCGCAACGAGGGCGAGCATCCGCTCACGATCACGCGCATGGACCCGCTTTCGCTGGCCGCGGGTGCGGCCTGGCGCACCCACGGCTTCACGAGTGCGTGGGGCGACGAGTTTCGTCCGCTGCAGGGGCACGCGGGCCACCACCTCGTGCTCGAGAGCCGTTCGGGGCGCAGCTCGCACGGCATGATTCCGTGGCTCGGTCTCGAGCGCGGTCCCGTGCGCGGCGGCACCGGTCACGGCCCCGGCGAGAGCGAACGCCCCGCGGCCCTCACCGTGGCGCCCGCCTACAGCGGCAACTGGCACATTCACGCGATGGCGGGCGGGCACATCACCGCGGGCATTTCGCCGTGGCAGTTTTGGGTTGACCTCGCCCCCGGGGAATCGGTGACGGCCCCGAGCGTCGTGCTCACGGTGGCCCCGTCGCTGGATGCGGCAGCCGTCGCCCTGCAACGCGCCGTCGCCGCCGACTGGCTGCCCCGCACGGAGTTCACCGATTCTCTGCCCGTCGAGTGGAACCACTGGTGGCCCTACGAAGACCAGGAAGTCGACGAGCAGGTCATCGCGGCCAACGCGCGTGTGGCGGCCGAGGTAGGGATCGAGGTGGCCACGGTCGACGCCGGCTGGTTCGGCGCCGCCGACCCCACGAGCTACTGGCAAGAGCAACGTGGCGACTGGTCGAGCGTTAACACGGCGCGGTTTCCGTCGGGGCTCGAGGCGCTCGGGCAGAGCATCCGCGATGCGGGAGTGCTGCCGGGCTTGTGGATCGAAGCCGAAGCGGTGGGCGCCAACTCGCTGCTGCGCGCCGCGCACCCTGAGGCGATGGCGCACACGGTTGAGGGTCGCCGATCTGACCCTTCGTACCGCACCCAGACCGAGTCGCTCGACCCGAACGACAACACTTTCTTGGGCTACGTGTGCCTGGGCTCGCCGGCTGGCCGCGAGCACGTGCTCGAATCGATGAGCACGCTCATCACCACGACGGGCGCGCGCTGGATCAAGCTCGACTTCAACATCGACCCCGACGCGGGCTGCACGCGCACCGACCACGGACACGGCGCGGGCGATGGCCTGCTGCGTCACTACGAGGGCCTCTACGCCGTGCTCGATGAGCTGCGCGCGCGGCACCCCGACCTCATGCTCGAGTCGTGCTCGTCGGGCGGCTTGCGCATCGACCTCGGGCTCGCCCGCCACGTGCACGCCTTCTTCTTGAGCGACCCCGACTACACCGAGCACCACTTGCAGGTGCTGTGGGGCGTGCGCAATCTGCTGCCCCCCGTGGGCATCTTGCACTGGTCGTGGTCACAGTGGCGCGGCGACTACCCGCCCTCGCGGCGCGACTGGTCGACCGTGTCCGTCGACGAGTTCGACACGATGCTGCGCGCGGCGATGCTGCACCGCTTCGGCGTGAGCCTGCGCTTGCCCGAACTGCGGCCCGAGTTGCTCGAGCGGTTGCGGGTGCACGTCGACCTGTTCCAGCGCGAGGTCGAGCCTTTCGTGCGCGATGGCGTGCTGCAGCCCATGACCGAGAGCCCGGTGCGGGGCGGGTGGGGCGATCGGGCGCCGAGCATCCAGCTCGATCATCCCGACGGGCGGATGCTCATTGCCGCGTTCGTGCTCGAGGGCGGCACCAAGCCATTCTCGGTGCGGCCGCGCGGCCTGGAGCCCGACACGATCTATCGCATCGTCGACCTCGCCGACGGTGACACGCGCCGCATCTCGGGCGCCGAGATGCTCGACGATGGCCTCGTGCCCCTCGGCAGCGGCGACCTCTCGTCGTGGCTGCTGCTGATCACTCCTCTCTCCTAACCTCTCTCGAAGGCTCGCCATGCACAACGACCACCACCTCGTCGAAGCCCGCCTCGATCGCTTCGTGCGCGATCACCTGACACCGGCGCTGTATCGGGATGCTCGCCCGCTCACCGCGACCGCCTGGCAGGTCGAGCGCGAGCCCGTGCCCTTCGAGACCGCGGTGGGGCAGTCGTTCGAGCCCGTGCCCCTCGGCTGGCGCTGGGGCCGCGCGTGGTCAACGGTGTGGTTGCACGTCTCGGGCGACGTGCCCGCCGAGTGGGTACCCGCGCCGCCCGCGGGCACGCGCATCGAGGTGCTCGTCGACTTCGGGTACAACCGCTCGCGCTCAGGGTTTCAGGCCGAGGGTCTGGCCTACCGCCCCGACGGAACGCTCATCAAGTCGATCGCTCCGCTCAACTCGTACCTGCCGGTGGCGCCGGGCGAATCATCGATCGACGTCTACATCGAGGCTGCCGCGAACCCCGACGTGGCGGGCGAGTACACCTTCGACCCCACGCCGTATGGGCAGTGGGAGACCTCACCCGACGAGCCGCTGTATTCACTCGCCCAGCTCGAAGTAGCCCTGCTCGACGAAACCGTGTGGGAGCTGCTGCAAGACATCTGGACGCTGCGCGGCCTCATGGTCGAGCTGCCCACCGGCTCGTCACGGCGCCACGAGATCTTGCGCGCGCTGGAAGACATGCTCGACGTGCTCGACCCGGAGGGCATCCCGAACACCGCGCAGGCGGGTCGCGAGGCGCTCGCCGCGGTGCTCGCGAAGCCCGCGCACGCCAGCGCCCACCGCGTGCTCGCGACCGGTCACGCCCACATCGACTCGGCCTGGTTGTGGCCGCTGCGCGAGACCGTGCGCAAGTGTGCGCGCACGTTCACGAACGTCATGGACTTGATGGACCAGCACCCCGACTTTGTCTTCTCGTGCTCGAGCGCGCAGCAGTACCAGTGGATGAAAGAGCACCACCCGCAGGTCTTCGCGCGCATCAAGGAAAAGGTTGCGGCTGGTCAGTTCGCGCCCGTCGGGGGCATGTGGGTCGAGAGCGACACCAACATGCCCGGCAGTGAGGCGATGGCCCGGCAGTTCATCGCGGGCAAGCAGTTTTTCATCGACGAGTTCGGCGTCGAATGCGAAGAGGCGTGGATGCCCGACTCGTTTGGGTACTCCGGCGCGCTTCCGCAAATTGTCGCGAGCGCTGGATCGCGGTGGTTCTTGACGCAGAAGATCTCGTGGAACCAGTCGAACAAGATGCCCCACCACACCTTCTGGTGGGAGGGCATCGACGGCACGCGCGTCTTCACGCACTTTCCGCCCGTCGACACCTACATCAGCGAAATCAACGGCCGCGA
>JAYUKK010000303.1:0-2095 GCA_043764515.1 Microbacterium sp. | reverse complement strand
CCCGATTGCGCGACCCGGCCGCGCGGTCGGGGCTCGAGGTCTTTCTGACCTCGGTGGGGCTGCACGCCGTGTGGTGGCACCGCATCGCGAGCTGGTTGTGGCGGCACGGCTTTAAGCTGCTCGGCCGCATGGTCGCGCAGGGCGCGCGGTGGTGGACGGGCATCGAGATTCACCCGGGTGCGACGATCGGCAAGCGCCTATTCATCGATCACGGCATGGGCGTCGTCATCGGCGAGACGGCCGAGATTGGCGACGACGTCATGCTCTACCACGGCGTGACGCTCGGCGGTCGAACCCTCGAGAAGGGCAAGCGTCACCCGACGGTCGGCAACGGCGTACTCATCGGTGCCAACGCCACGGTGCTTGGCCCCATCACGATCGGCGATCGCTCGCAGATCGGCGCCATGGCCCTCGTGACGAAGGATGTTCCGGCCGACTCCGTCGCCACCGGAATTCCCGCAACCTCCCGCCCCCTCGATCGCGGCGCGGGCACGACGGGCGCCGACGGCTTCCTCGTCGACCCCGCGATTCATATCTGAGGATCTCCCTGGCAGGACCTTCTCCTCTTGTCGTTGCCACTCGCTAAGCGCATGCTGAGCGGGCCAGGTTCGAGGGAGGCACTATGACCGCTCGCGGTTTCGCGCGCGGTTTGCTGCCGCGGCGCTCCGACTACGCAATGGTGCGGCGCACGTGGAAGGGCGACCTCATCGCCGGCCTCACCGTCGGCATCGTGGCACTGCCGCTCGCGCTGGCGTTCGGCGTCAGCTCGGGCGCGGGTGCTGACGCGGGGCTCATCACGGCGATCGTCGCCGGGCTCGTCGCGGCCGTGTTTGGTGGCTCGAACATCCAGGTGTCTGGCCCAACCGGAGCGATGGTTGTCGTGCTTGGCCCCATCGTCGCGGCGCAGGGCGCGGGGGTCGTGGCGCTCGTCACGATCATGGCGGGCGTCATCGTGCTCATCGCCGCGGTGTTGCGGCTCGGGCGCGCGGTTGCAGTGATTCCGTGGCCCGTGATCGAGGGCTTCACCCTCGGCATCGCCGTCATCATCTTCTTGCAGCAGGTGCCGTCGGCGCTCGGCGCCCCAGCCGGACCGAGCCCGAACTCGCTCGTGGCCGCCGTGCAGACCATTGCCTCAACCGACTGGGCCGCTGCGCTCGTGCCGCTCGCCATCGTCGCGGTGGTCGCCATCATCATGGTGCTCGCACCGCTCGTGCGACCGTGGGTGCCGGGCTCGATCATCGCGATCGTTGTCGTCACCGTTGCCTCGTCCCTCCTGGCGCTGCGAGTCGAGACCATCGGCACTCTGCCCGCGTCTCTGCCGCTGCCCGGCTTGCCGAACCTGTCGGGGGTGGATGTCGCGGCCCTCCTGATTCCGGCCGCCACCATCGCGGCGCTCGCCGCCATTGAGTCTCTGCTCTCGGCGCGCGTGGGTGCATCGCTCGCCGACACGGGCCGCCTCGACCCCGACCGTGAGCTCGTGGGGCAAGGGCTCGCCTCCATCGCCTCGGGATTATTCGGGGGAATGCCCGCGACGGGTGCCATTGCCCGCACCGCGGTGAACGTGCGGGCTGGCGGGCGGTCGCGACTCGCGGCGATCATCCACTCGATCGTGCTCATCGGCGTCGTCTATCTGGCCAGCACGATCGTGGCGACCATTCCGCTCGCCGCCCTCTCGGGAGTGCTCATGGTGACGGCCGTGCGCATGGTTTCGGTGCCGACGGTGCGGCGCATCGTCACGGCCACCAGGTCTGACGCCCTCATCTTCGTCGCCACCGCGGTCGTCACGATCGCCTTCGATCTCATCATCGCGGTCGGCATCGGCATTCTCGCCGCGGGGGTTATCGCGCTGCGCACGCTCGCCGCGTCGAGCGGCGTGATCCGTGAGCCGCTGCCGGGCGAGCCGCGGCCGGGTGATGAGCGCATCGCGCTCTTCCGCCTTGACGGTGCGCTGTTCTTCGGCGCAGCCGAGCGCCTCACCGACGCCATCAGCGAGACGGCGGGGGCGAGCGTCGTGATTGTGCGGCTTTCGCAGATTCGCGACCTCGACGCGACGGGCGCGCGCGTCATCGTCGAACTCATCGAGGGGCTCGAGATC
>JAYUKK010000302.1:0-2181 GCA_043764515.1 Microbacterium sp. | reverse complement strand
CCGCGCCGCGAGCTCGGCAGCTCGCTGCTGAACAGAGCCGTCGCCGGGCTCCACCCACGCCGACTGCACGCGCAGCACCCCGGCCTTGCGGTCGCTCTTGAGGTCGATGCGGCCGAGCAGCCGATCGCCGACGAGCACGGGCAGCGTGTAGTAGCCGTACTGCCGCTTCGGGGCGGGCGTGTAGATCTCGATGCGATAGTGAAAGCCGAACATGCGCAGGGCGCGGTCGCGGCTCCACACCACGGGGTCGAAGGGCGAGAGGAGGGCGGTGGTCTCGATGCGGCGCGGGATGCGCGCGCCTGGCACGATGAACGCCGGCAGCGCGCGGCCGGCGGCCGTCGTCCACCCCTCGACCTCGACCTGCTCGACCTCGCCCGTAGTGAGCAACGCGCGGAGAGCATCCGTCGTCGGGGCGATCTTTAGCCGGTGGTAGTCGGCGATGTCGCCGACCGTACCCACCCCGAGAGCCCGCACGCTGCGCAGCACGAGCTCGCGCTGGGCCTCGACGCGCGGCACCTCGATGGCGTGCAGGGCCTCGAGGCCCACGTGCGCGGGTAGCGCATACACGCGCGAGAACCCGCGCCGACCCGCACTCACGACGTCTCCGAAGGCGAAGAGGTACTCGAGGCCCTCTTTGACATCGCTCCAGCCCCACCACGGGCCGCGACGCTCGGTCGCATCATGCTCGACGTCGCTCACCGTCATGGGGCCTTTCTCGGCGAGCTCACGCAGCAGCCAGTCGAGCATCGCGGTGTTCTCGCGCACCCACGCGCTTTTCAGCGTGAACCGCTCGCGCAGGGCCTCCCGCTTCCAATGCCACAGGGGCCAATCCTCTCGGCGGATGATCGCCGCCTCATGCGCCCAGTACTCGGTGTACCGGCTGCGGCGTGCGAAGATCAGCGCATCGAGGTCGGCCGGGTCGTAGGCGCCGAGGCGGGCAAACAATGGCAGATAGTGCGAGCGCGCGAACACGTTGACTGAATCGAGCTGCAGCACCTGGAGGCGATCGATGGTGCCCGAGAGCTGCCGCGTGCCCACTGCAGGGGGATGCGCGCGATCAAACCCCTGGGCGGCGAGCGCGAGGCGGCGCGCTTGCGCGGCAGTCAATCTCGTCACGCGTTCACCGTAGCGCCGTGCAGCGACGCGACGTGGCGAGCGGGTCCATCGCGAGCACCGAAGTGCGTCGATCGACAGCGAGCACAGAGCCGCCGCCTCGTAGACTGGCGAAATGTTCTGGAGACCGAAGGCCGACCCGCCCGCTGCCGCGGGTGGCGATGCCGTTGCGCCCGCCATGCGCACGGCGGCGGCCTGGTCGTGGCGCATGCTCGTGGTCGCTGGAGCTGCCGGCGTGCTGATCTTCTTGATCATTCAGTTGCGGCTCATCGTGATTCCGCTGCTCATCGGTGTGCTGCTGGCGGCGTTGCTCGTGCCCTACGCTGCGTGGCTCAAGAGCCGCCTGCGGTTTCCGCACTGGCTCGCGATCGCCGTCGCCCTGCTGACGCTCGTGAGCGTGGTGACCGCCCTCATCTGGCTCGTCGTGGTCCAGGTGCGCGCCGGCTGGCCCTCGCTGCAAGATCGCTCGGTTGAGGCCTTTGACGAGTTTCTGGTGTGGCTCAGCACCACCTTCGGGCTCAGCACCGCCGAGATCAGTGACTGGATCGATGGCATCGTCTCGGGGCTCGACTTCTCGACCCAGGGGCCCCTCGTAACGGGTGCACTCTCGGTGAGTGCCACGGCTCTTGAGCTACTGACGGGCATGGTTCTCGTGCTCTTCTCGCTGCTGTTCTTTTTGATCGACGGCCCCAACATCTGGCGCTTCGTCGTTCGCCTGTTCCCGCGCACGGCACGCACTGCTGTCGACGGCGCAGCCCGCGCCGGCTGGTTGACGCTCACCAACTTTTCGAAGGTGCAAATTTTTGTGGCCTTCGTCGATGGCCTCGGCATCGGTCTCATTGCATGGGCTCTCGGCCGTCCGCTCGCGCTGCCGATCGGCGTCGCAGTATTCCTGGCCAGCTTCGTGCCCTTCGTCGGGGCGCTCGTCACCGGCGCGCTCGCCGTCGTCATTGCGCTCGTGTACAACGGGCCGCTCATCGCGCTCTTCATGCTCATTGGCGTCCTTGCCGTGCAGCAGCTCGAGGGGAACGTGTTGCAGCCACTCATCATGGGACCGGCCGTGCGGGT
>JAYUKK010000301.1:0-7309 GCA_043764515.1 Microbacterium sp. | reverse complement strand
CGGAGTCGTTGCCGACGGCGGCCAGCGCGATGCCCACGAGAGCGAGCGGCACGGCGACCGCCGCGCCCATCGTCAACCAGCGGCGCAAGCGCCCACGGTGGGCGAGCGGGGTAGGCACAAGGGGAGCTTCGGCGGCGGTCATGAACCGCTCCTTTCGGCAACAGCGGATGCGGAGTCAAGGGTCACGGTGGTCGCGTGGTCCGCGACCGGGCTACCGGGCTCGCGGCCCCACACCCGCACGACGGGTACGGGCGCGAGCCGCTGCACAACGGCATCGAGTTGATCGATGTCATCGGGTGTCAGGGAGTCATCCCGGTGGTCAAGCACGATCACCGGGGTGGCGTCGAGTGTCGCCACGGCGGCGAGCACGAGAGCGCGGCGACGGGCATCGAGACTCGCCACGGGCGTCTCTGGGTCGGCGACCCCGCGCGGGTCAATGCCGGCCGCCGACAGCGTTGCCGCGAGCCGGGCGATCCACCGACGCGTGCGCCGCAACCCGCGCGGGTACCCCGCGGCGAGAGCGATGCGCTCACTCACGAGCGCCGCGATCGTGATGCTCGGCGCGAGTCGGTCTCCGCTGACGTCGACGAGGGTGACGCGGCGGGTCGCGCGACCCGACTCTGAAGGCAAGACGGCGTCGGCGACAACCGCACGGCCCGACGCGGGCGGCAGGTAGCCCGCAAGAGTGGCTCCGGCCAGACGTCGCTCGGCCGACTCACCGACGATGTCGACACGCGACCCCGGCCCGGCAACCAGCGAGAGCTGAGCGTCGGTACCGGTCAGGCCGAGTCGGTCAGCCACGATGACGGCGTCGCCGTGCGTGGCGGCCCACGCGCGGTGGTCACGGTGGTGCCGCAGCTTTTCGCCCTCGACGTCGAGGTCGGGCAGAGCGCGGTCGAGCACACGGGGGAACCACCACGCGGCCTTTCCGAAGAGCGCCATGAGCGCGGGGCCCAGGGTCATGCGCACGAGGAAGGCGTCGATCGCGATGCCCACGGCGAGGCTGAGAGCGATGGGCTTGATCAGCCCCGAGCCTTCGGGCACGAAGGCCGCGAACACGAAGAACATGATGAGGGCGGCGGCCGTGACGACCCGGGCACCGTTGGCAAAGCCGTCGTCGATGGCCTGGCGCGCGTTACCCGTGTGCACGAACTCTTCGCGCATGCCCGAGACGAGGAACACCTCGTAGTCCATGGCGAGCCCGAAGAGCACCGCCATGAGGATGATCGGCATGAAGCTCAAGATGGGGCCAGGCTCGGCGTGCAAGAGCTCGGCACCCCATCCCCATTGGAACACCGCGACGGTGATGCCCATGGCGCTGCCCACCGAGAGCAAGAAGCCCAAGGCCGCCTTGACCGGCACGAGTACGGAGCGGAACACGGCCATGAGCAGCAAAACAGAGAGTCCGACAACCACGAGCCCAAACGGGATTAGCGCGTTGGTCAGGCGCGTGGAGATGTCGATGCCGATGGCGGTGACCCCAGTAACGGCCATAGGCGTGCCGTACTCGGCCTCGATCGACTCGCCCGCCGCACGCAGGTCGGCAACGACGACCTTCGTGGCGGGGTCGTCGGGGGCCGTCTCGGGGGCGACCTGGAAGATGGCGGTCTCAAGGCCTGGCGACGGGATGCCCGGGCTCACGCTCGCGACACCGTCGACCTGTTCGAGCTCACCGCGAATGCCCGCGAGGTCGTCAAGAATCTCGGTCGTCTGGGTGATGTCGAGCGTCACCAGCAGCGGCCCGGCCGTACCCGGCCCGAACGCGTCGGCGATGAGGTCGTAGGCTTCGCGCTGCGTCGAACCGGCCGGCTCACTGCCGCCGTCGGGCAAGTTGAGGTCGAGGGAGAAGGCGGGAATCGACAGCACACCGAGCACGGCGACGATCGAGATGCTCGTCACGACGGGGCGCTTCATGACGCCGCGCACCCAGCGACGGCCCATCGTCGGGCCCGAGGTCGAAGCAGGGTGAGCACGCTTCCAGGCGCGAGACCCCTCGCGCGGGGCGAGCTTTGCGCCTGCAACGCCGAGCAGCGCGGGCAAGAGGGTGACCGCCGCGGCGATCGCGATGAGCACCGCGAACGCGGCACCCACGCCCATGACGGAGAGGAACGGAACCCCCACGACCAGCAGACCCAGTAAGGCAATGATCACGGTCGCTCCGGCGAAGACCACGGCGCTGCCGGCGGTACCGACCGCAACGGCCGCCGACTCGCCCGGCTCCATGCCTCGGGCGAGCTGCCCTCGGTGTCGCGACAGAATGAAGAGCGCATAGTCGATGCCGACCGCCAAGCCGATCATCACGGCGAGCAGCGGTGCCGAGCTGGAGACGGGCAAGAAGGCGGCAAGAGCGAGGATTCCGCCGACGACGATGCCCACGCCGATGAGCGCTGTGGCGAGAGGCATCCACGCGGCCCGTAGCGATCCGAACGTCACAACAAGGACCGCGCCGGCGAAGAGCACGCCGAGCAGCTCACTGATGGTCAGACCCACGGTCGTGTCTTGAAACACCTGGCCAGCGAACTCGACCCGAACATCCACGGCATCGGCGGTCGCGAGAAGATCGGCGATTGTCGTCTCGCTAACCGTTGACGACGCGCCAATCAGTTGCACGCGCACGATGGCTATCGAGCCGTCATCGCTCACCTGCCCGTCAGCGAACTCGTCAAAGGGCCCGAGCACCGAGTCGACGCCGTCGACGGTGGTGAGGGCGCGCTCGAGGGTGTCGATCTGGTCGCGGATGTCCGCATCCGTCACATCGGACCCCTCGGGCGCCACGACCACGGCCTGCGCGCTGGCCCCCGACACGGCCGGGAAGAGCGCGTCGAGCTGGTCAAGCGCGACCTGTGACTCGGTGCCCGGAATGCTGAAGGTCTCATCGGTCTGGCCGCCGAGCGCGACGCCGCCGCCGATCGCCGCCGCGAAGAGCAGGAGCCACGCCACGATGACGAGGCGCGCGCGGGTGAACGAGAACCGGCCGAGCCGGTAGAGAAGCGTGGCCAACGAGGGCCTCCTTATGCGATTCGGGAGTCGGCGGGCACGAGGAGGTCGTGCAAGATCTCAAGAAGTGCGGAACGCACTTCGTCGATCGGGATCTCGCCGTTGAGCCCCAGTCGCTCGGCGGCCGCCAGGGTGTAGGCGACACCGCCGAATGCCACGCCAAAGCGAAGCTTTTCTAGTGTTGAGCCGCTCGCGAGCCGAAACAGCTCAGAGACGCGGCGCATGAGAAGTGTCGCCCGATGCATAACGGGCACGTCATCGAGGGTGGCCCCCTGGTTGATGACGAGCGGCACCACTTGGCGGTGCAGCAGCAAGAGGTCGACGAAACGTTCGACGAAGTCTGCGCGACGCAGTGCCCCCGCTTCATCGACCGACACAATGAGCGCGTCAAGATCATCGAGCGCGGGGTTGACGATCTCGGCGAGCAGTCGCTCTTTTGACTCAAAGTGATAGAGCACGCTCGCCTTCGACATACCCGCGAGGTCGGCGATGCGCTGCAGCGAGGTGGCCGCGAAGCCCGACGTGGCGAACTCGGCCAGAGCGATGGCGCGCAGTTCGTCGTGTCTTGACATGCTCACCACGGTACTGACCGATCGGCCAGCATTCTGACCAATCGGTCAGTTTCGAAGGATGCTCTATGAACTTTCCCAGGCAGACCTCCGCTCGCGCCCCACACCCGCTAGCGTGAGAGGCGACGCGAGGAGGTTGTCATGCGCAAGTTCTTGTTCAACGGCGCTGTACTGGGTGCGGCGTTTTCGGCCGTTGGCGTGGTGAACGCGACGCGCAATGGTCCGCGTGACTGGCGCCTCGCGCTCATGTGGGTGAGCTGGGGCATCAGCGTTGCCATCGCGGTCGGCACCGTCATCGAAGAGAGCCGCGAGCACGACTCGCTCGAGCTCGACGACTAGCTCGTCGTGGCGGTGGCGGCCATGAAGCCGCCGAGGCCAATGAGCGCCGTCCCGCCAATCGCGCGCATCCCGCTTAGGCGACGCGGGTTCGTGGCGAACCAGTCGCGCGCCGCACCGGCCGCGAGCGCGTAGACGCTGTCGCCGGCGACGCCCAACACCAAGAAGACCGCGCCGAGCTCGAGCATCTGCAGCACCGCGCTGCCGGCTCCCGGAACAACAAACTGCGGCAGCGCGGCCACGAAGAACACCACGGTCTTGGGGTTGCTGATGCCGACCACGAAGCTCTCGCGCAGCAGGCGTGACGGGCGCGTCGAGACGGCCGCGGCATCCGTACCCGCCGTCGCATGACGGTGTCGAATGGCCTGGATGCCCAACCAGATGAGCACGCCGGCACCCACGATCTTCAGCACCGTGAACAGCACGACCGACTGCGCCACGATCACCCCCAGCCCCGCGGCCACCGCGATGATCTGGATGGCGACTCCCGCCGCGTTGCCCAGCACGCTCAGCAGCGCGCCCCTCTTGCCGAGCACGAGCGCGCGGCCAACGACGAAGAGCACGCTCGGCCCGGGGATAGCGATGATGACGATCGACGCCACGACGAAGGCGAGCAACTCGGGCAGCGGAACCACCTCTCGAGCGTACCGAACCGAGTTAACTCCGGCCGATGGCTATAACTGCCAGGGCAGCAAGACGCCAATCAGCACGAAGAGCCCACCCGTCGCGCGATTGAACCACCGGCCCGCTCGAGCAAGCACCGGCTGCAGCGACTGCGAGAGCGCCGCAACGACGAACTCGAACACGAACTCAATGACAATGAAGGTGCTCGCCATGATCGCGAATTGCACTCCGAGGTCGCGTTCGGGGTCGATGAATTGGGGCAAAAACGCGACGAAGAACAAAATGCCCTTCGGGTTCGTGACCGCCGCAAGCAGTCCCTGTTGAAACAGCGACCAGCGTGAGGCTATGGGCCGTTCGGTGGATTCTGACACGGTGATCGCCGGAGCCCGCCAGACCATCACGCCCAAGTAGACGAGGTACGCACCGCCGACCCACTTGAGCACCACCAGCAAGTCGGGCACGACAATGAGCAGAGCGCCGATGCCAAACATCGCCACGGCAATGACGATGAAGAACCCCAGTGCTCCTCCGAGCACGGTGGACACCGTGCGGCGCGCGCCGTAGAGCGCCCCGTGCGTCAGCGCAAGGAGCCCGTTGGGGCCGGGCGTGAACGACAGGCCAATGGCGGCAACGAGAAAGATCAGCCAAGTGTCGAGGGGCACCCGACCATCCTGCCGCCCTGCGAACCCGTTACGGCACCATCCAGCCGAGCGCGCCCGGAATCGACTGCAGCACAATGAGCGCGGTAATGAGTGCGAGCAGGCCCAGGCTCCACGGCAGCAGCTTGCGCAACAGAGTGCCCTCCGAGCCCATCATGCCCACGGCCGCGGCAGCGACCGCGAGGTTTTGCACCGAGAGCATTTTGCCGAGCACCCCCGCCGATGAGTTCGCCGCGGCCATCAACACGGGCGGCAGGCCAACCTGCTCGGCGGCCACGACCTGTACGGGACCGAAGAGAACGTTCGATGAGGTGTCTGAGCCGGTCAGGGCTACGCCGATCCATCCAATGATCGGCGAGAGCACGACGAAGAACCCACCGGCCGAGGCGAGGGCGACACCGAGCGAGGTGGCCTGGCCCGAGAGGTTCATGACGAACGAGAGGCCCAGCACGGCGCTCACCGTCACAATCGTCCAGCGCAATTGGTGCAGCGTCGAACCATAGGCCTTCAGAGCGGTACGGGGCACGATTCGGTACAGCAGTGCCGTGAGCACCCCCGAGAGAAACAGCAGTGTGCCCGTGGCCTTGATGGTGTCGAAGTGCATCATCTGCGCCGCCGCGGGTTCGCCGGCCGCCGTCACAACGTCGAGCCCGGGCCACGCGAACGTCACGGTTCCGACCGCGGCGAGCCACTGCTTGATCGCAGGAATCTGAGCGATCGAAAACACGATCATGATGATCAAGTCGGGCGCGATCGACATGAGCACCTCACGCAGCGGCGGCCGCTCAACGGCTGGTGCACCCACATCAACGGCGCCACTCATGCCCACGAGCTGGGCGGGCTGCCAGACGCGCAGCATCAGCAACACCGCCACGATCGTGGCAACGGCGGCCACCACGTCGGTGAGCTCGACGGCGAAGAAGTTTGACGTGATGAACTGGGCGACACCGAAGACGAAACCGGCGACGAGCGCCACGGGCCAGGTCTGGCGCACGCCGCGCCGGCCATCCACCAAGAAGACAAGGATGAGCGGCACGAGGAGCGCCATGAACGGCGTCTGCCGACCGGCCATCGACGCGAGTTCGTGCAGGGGTAAGCCAGTGACGCCGGCGAGCGCGATGACCGGGGCGGCGAGCGCCCCAAAGGCGACGGGCGCCGTGTTGGCAAGCAGCGACACGAGCGCCGCTTTGAGCGGCGCCATGCCGGCGGCGAGCAACATCGCCGCCGAGATCGCGACGGGCGCACCAAAACCCGCGAGCGACTCGAGCAGGGCGCCGAAGCAGAAGGCGATGAGAATCGACAGGATGCGCAGGTCGTCGCTCACCGAGCGGATTGTGCGGCCAAAGACTTCGAACCACCGCGTCACGACCGTGAGTCGGTAGACCCACAGCGCGTTGATGAGAATCCACAGGATCGGAAAGAAAGCGTAGAAGACGCCCGCAGCAGCCGCGCTCAGCGTTTGCACGGGAGGCATGTTCCACCCGATGACGGCGAGCGCCATCGAGAGAGCGAGCGCGGCAAGAGCCGCGAATGGCGCGCGGACCTTGAACACCCCCAGGAGAACGAAAAGCAACAGCAGGGGCAGCGCTGCCGCAATGGCCGACAGGGCGAGAGACCCGAAGATCGGGTCGATGTCTTGTTCGAACACGAGTGGTGGCTCCGCTCACAGGGGTGGTGGTATGCGCCTGGAAGCGACGCCCCATCAGTGTGGAGCCGAGGGCGCTTCAGCGCACCTGGTTCGGGCGGATTCGTGACTTAGGTCCTGTGGCGAACGATACGGCAAGCGGGAATGCGAAAGGCCCTGCGCTGGCGAGAGCAACAGGGCCGTTCGTACACCCCCCGGGACTTGAACCCGGAACCCACTGATTAAGAGTCAGTTGCTCTGCCAATTGAGCTAGAGGTGCATGAGCCAACCCCGCGAGGGGTGGGCCGACGAACCAGATTAGCATGAGAGTCGACCGATCGAAGGAGTGAGATGACCGACCGACTCGAGGCCGGCGCTGTTGCGCCCGCGTTCACGCTCACCGACCAGCACGGGGCATCCGTGTCGCTGGCAGACCTCAAAGGCCAGAAGGTGATTCTCTACTTCTACCCCGGTGTCATCGCTTCGGGGTAGAAGTAGAG
>JAYUKK010000300.1:0-7313 GCA_043764515.1 Microbacterium sp. | reverse complement strand
AAGACGGCCTCGTGCAAGTACTCGAGGCCGCCGAGCCTCCCCCCGCCCCGCTCGAGAGCGCATCATGACCGACCCCATCGTCGAACCGCTCGACCTCGACGCCGAGGCTTTTGAGGCGCTCGTGATTGAGGAGCTCGATCGACTGCCCGACGAGATGATCGACGGGCTCGACAACGTGATCTTCGTGACGCAAGATCGGCCCGATGACGGCTCGCTCGATCTGCTGGGCATCTACGACGGTGTTGCCCTGACCGAGCGCGGCCAGTATGGCTTCGGAGAACTGCCCGATCGCATCATCCTCTTTCGCGAGCCGTTGCTCGCCGTGTGCGCTGACCTCGATGAGCTGCGCGACGAAATTCACGTCACGCTCGTGCACGAAATCGCCCACTTCTACGGAATCGACGACAACGAACTGCACCGGTTGGGGTGGGCATGACCGGCGGGCGGCGTGTGCGCAGCATCCTGAGCGGGATGCTCGCCCTGGCCGTCGTCGTCGCCGTCGTCTATGCCGCTGCCGCTCTGTTGAGCCCCGTGCCCCGCCTGCACATCGAACAAACGATCTCGGCCGCGGTTGAGGGCGGATGGGATGCCGAGCTCGCGATGCCCGACGCTGGCTCGACCGCGGCGCTCGCTGCGGAAGGGCTGCCTGTCACCGCTGGCAACGCCGACGCCCGACCGATCGCGGGCGCTGCCAAACTCGTCCTCGTCAGCGTCGTGCTGGGCGTGGAGCCACTCGAGGCGGGCGCGACAGGCCCCGCGATCACGATCGATCAGGCGGCCGTCGACCGCTACCGCGCGCTCGATGGCGCCGGCGCGCGCACGGTCATGGTGCAGTTCGGGCAGACCTGGACGCGGCGTGACCTCATCGCGGCGACCCTCATCGGCTCCGGCAACAACACCGCCGAGATTCTGGTCGACGACGTGTTCGGCGGAATCGACGAGTATCGCGCCGCGGCCCGTACATGGCTCGACGAGCAGGGACTCACGAACACCACTGTGGTCGACGGCACGGGGCTCGACCCCGCCTCGCTCTCGACAGCGGCGGAACTCGCCCAGCTTGCACGCCTCGCGCTCGCGACCCCCGCACTCGCTGAGCTTCTGACGACACGACCCAGCGAGAGTACGGCGGGCTCGACCATCGATGACGAAGCCGATTTCGTGAGCGAACTCGGCACCGTGGGCATCACGCGCAGCTACACCGATGCCGCGGGGGTCTGCGTGCTCATGGGCGTTCCGGTCGGTGACGAAACCATTGTGATCGCGATGCTCGGGCAGCCGAGCTACCCCGTCGCCGAAGCCGCGGCCGCGGCTCTTGTCGAGAGCGTTCGCGCGGGCGTTCAGCCCGTCGAGGTCGTGAGTGCTGGCGAGGTCGTCGCCATTGCCCGATCGTCGTGGGGGCAATCGACAGAACTCATCGCTCTCGAGGCCGTCAGCGTGAGTTCGGCGCAGCTCGCGGGTCTCGACATTCGACTCGACGCCGCGTCACGCTCAACGATCCTGCCCGGAGCCGACGCCGGCAGCATCATCGTCACGGCCGGAGGCGTTGAACAGGTCGTGCGGCTTGAGTCGACGTCAGCGATCACCGAGCCCGGCGTCGCGTGGCGGTTCGCCGACCCTGTCACCGTGATTCAGCGCTGGACTGGCTGACACAACCACCCCGGCAGCACTCTCGACCGTTAAGCCCTCGACGACCTCGTCGGCGGTGCCGCGCGGGTCGTGCAAGGCCGCGTGCTGGTCTTCTTGCCGCGCCCACCGCTCCCAGTTGAGGGCGAACACGTCGCCGTCGCGCGCGATCGCGCGGCGGCGCCGTTCGGCAGCATCGGCGAGCTCAACCCAGATCGCGTGGTGGGCGAGCGCGCGGGCAGCGGGGCTGATGGCACCGCATCCCTCGACGATCAGATCGCGCGTGGGGTCGAGCTCGTGCCACGAGGCAGGCTGATCGTCGACCCAATTCCATGACTGCCAGCGTGGTGCACGACCCTCGGCAATCGCGCGCAGCACGTGCTCGAGCACGTGGGCCTCGCCCGCCTCGAGGCCATCCCACCCCGGGTAGACGTTGTCGAGGCTTATCAGCTGAGCACCGGTGCGCAGGGCGAGCGCGGTCGCGAAAGTCGTCTTGCCCGAACCTGACCGCCCATCAATGAGCGTGATGCGCGGCGACGCGTTAGCCGATGACACTCGTAAACTCCCCCGTGAGAATCGCCGCCGCCACCGCGACGACCGATATCGACATGCCGATCACGACGACAACCGTGTCGGATGCTCGCCACGGCGATGGGCGCACCCACGTGCGTGGCCCGGACGCACCAAGACCGCGCGCTTCCATGCCGATCGCGAGGGCCGAGCCGCGGCGGATCGCCAGCACGAGCAACGAAAACGCGAGGCCGAAAGCTCGCCGCACGCGGCCGCGGTCGCCGATACCGCGGGCACGACGCGCGCGCTCGAGTAGCCGCGCGTCGTCGCCCAGCACGGTCAACAGGCGCAGTGCGGCGACTCCCCCGAGCACGAAGCGACTGGGCAGGCGGAGGTTCTGGCCGAGAGCATCCCCCAGCCGCGTCGCATCGGGGCGCGCGAACAGGGCGATCGCAGGAATGCCGATGGCGAGAATGCGCAGCAGGGTGGCGAGCGCGAGTTCAAGAGAGCCATCACTGATGCGCACGAGCAGAAACTCGGCGTAGACGGTGCCCTCGGTTCGGCCATAGAGCACGACGGTCGCGGCAGCGAGCGGCGCCGCGATGAGCACCGGCGCGGTGCGGCGCAGCAGAGTGCGGGCGGGAACCCCGAGCAGCGGAATGAGCGCGAGCTGCAGGGCGAGGGCCACTGCTGCCGAGACCACGTCGAGAGTGGTGACAAGCAGCAGCGCCGGAATCAGCGAGGCTGCGATGGCCGCGACAGGGTTGAGCCGTTCGCCACGATTCGCGCGCACCGGCACCGCGACCGGGGCGGTGCGAGGCGGTGCGGGCAGGACGACTTCTCGCGCGCCGAGGGCCGTGATGAGCTCGCGGTCGTGCGTCGCCATGACGATCGCTCCGCCCGCGTCGCGATGCGCCGCAAGCAACGCCGCGAGTTTGGCCCACGTGCGGCTGTCTTGCCCGAAAGTCGGCTCGTCGAGCATCAGCACCGAGGGCTCAGCAGCGAGCGCCGTCGCGACCGATAGTCGACGTTGCTCGCCGCCACTGAGGGTGAAGGGGCTTGCGCTCGCGAGCTGCCGTAGCCGCAAGCGATCGAGCAACGTCTCGACCCGCTCAGCGCTCGGCTGGGTCACCTCGAGCTCAGCGCGCACGGTTGCCGCGACGAACTGGTGCTCGGGGTTTTGAAACACCACTCCGAAGCGCCGAGCGAGGTCAGTCGAACTCCACGCTGACGGATCCCCTGCCCCGAGCGCCTCGACGGCTCCCGCTGCGGGCGCCAGCAGCCCGGCGAGGGTCTGCAGCAGCGTGCTCTTGCCGGAACCGTTGACGCCCGTGAGCGCGACGACCTCGCCCGAACGCACGACGAGGTCGAACCCGTCATCGCCCCCAATCGCGAATGGCGCACCACCGGCTGGCTGCACGTGGAGGCCCCGAGCGCGCAGCACCTCGTCGCCCGGGCGCACGGCCGTGTGCGGCGGATGCTCGGGCCCGTGCTCCGCCACCCACACGCCGCGCTGCGCCAGCTCTGCCCCCCGCTCGCGCAGCACGTCGGCAATCGGCCCATCGGCCACAACCTGCCCGGCATCGAGCACGATGACCCGGTCGACCAGTGGCGCCCACACGTCAACGCGATGCTCGACGACGACGAGGGTGACCGAGCGGTCATGAGCGAGTGCGGTGACCGCCGCGATGACCTCCCGCACTCCCGCCGGGTCGAGCTGTGCCGTGGGCTCATCGAGCAGCAGCACCGCCGGACGCATGGCGAGCACGCCCGCGAGAGCGAGTCGCTGTTGCTGGCCACCCGAGAGCCGCCGCGAGTCGGCATCGGCGCTCGCCTCGAGCCCGACCGACTGCAACGCGCGCGGCACGGTCGCCAGAATGGTGGAAACAGGCTCGCCGAGGTTCTCGGGGCCGAAGGCGACATCGTCGCGGGCGCGGGCGAGCACGAGCTGCGCATCCGGATCCTGCAGCAGGAGCCCCACTTTCCCTCTGCTCACCCGCGCGTCGAGGCCGTCGACCGTCACCGCGCCCTGCTGGTCGCCCTCATCGGCGCCGCCGAGCACGCCCGCCCAGGCCTGCAACAGGGTCGACTTTCCGCTCCCGGACGCCCCGAGCAGCAAAACTCTCTCGCCCGGCTCAATTGCGAGGTCGAGGCGGTCGAGCACAGGGGTGGCTCGCCCCGCCGGAGTCCAGCTCCAGCCGACTGCGCCCAGCGCCCCAGCGGGGGCCGCGGTCACGAGGTCGACGGCGCGCTCTTTGTGTGGATGCTCTCCGCTTCTTCGGGCTGCGGCACGGTGTTCTCACGACCGGCCGCGAATCGAGAAAGGGCACCCGTGCGAGCAAGAGCCCGCACGACGAGCCAGCTCCCGAACCCGGCGACAACAGCGCCCGACACGATCGCGCTCACGGCGTAGACCACCATGAACTCGGGGCGAGTGCCCGCGTAGTAAAACGAAAGATCCATGACGACCATGCCGACGCCCGCCCCCATTCCCGCGAGAATCGCCGGCACCAGTCCCCACGCGCGGTAGAGAAGAATCGCGAAGACGATCTCGGCGCCAAGGCCCTGCACTAGACCCCAGGCGAGCGCCGTCCAACCCCACATACCGCCCAGCAGTGCCGAGACGGTTGCCGCGACAAGTTCGCCATAGAAGGCCGCCCCGGGCTTGCGCACCACGAGTCCAACCAGCACCGCCGGGAACAGCCAGACGGCATACGTGAGTGCTTGCAGTCCCGGCAGAGCGACCTCAAGGGGCGCCGTGACAGGCACATAGACGAGGTTCCAGATCGTCATGATGAGTCCACCAGCGACGCCGAGAACGCTGGCGACGACGATGTCGACGACGCGCCACGTCATCGAGGCTCGCGGGCGGGTGGTGCTGGATGCTGCGGTGCTGACCATAAGGATCGTGCCTTTCGCTGTGCGCGGGCGCGATCAGGGCGCGCCCGCGGATTCGGTCGGCACGGGTGCGAGAAGTCCTCCCTGCGCCGGCATGATCCGGATCAGGTTCGACGGTCGAAGCGTGAGTGCGCTTCCTCTCAGCCCGGTTCACCGGACTCCCGTGTACAGGGAAAAGTGTACGCCGCTTCACCTAGGATTCGGGCATGGAATTTGTCTTCTCTCCCGAGCTGCTCGTTGCGTTCGCCACTTTGCTGGTGCTCGAGATCGTTCTCGGCATCGACAACGTCATCTTCATTTCGATTCTGGCGAACAAGCTTCCGCCCGAGCAACAGAACCGGGCCCGCGTCGTCGGTCTCTCGCTCGCGATGATCATGCGCATTTTGCTGCTCTTCGCCGCCAGCTGGATCATCAGCCTCACGAACGACCTCTTCGAGTTGTTCGGCATGGGCTTCTCGGGGCGCGACCTCATCTTGATCCTCGGCGGGCTGTTCCTCGTCTACAAGGCTGTCGTCGAGATTCACGAGAAGCTTGAGGGCGCCGAAGGCCACCAGCAATCCATCGGCAAGACCGTGACGTTTGCAGGCATCATCGTGCAGATTCTGCTCATCGACATCGTCTTCTCGCTCGACTCGGTCATCACGGCGGTTGGTATGGTCGACGAGCTGTGGATCATGATTGCGGCGGTCGTCATCGCCATCACGCTCATGCTCTTCACTGCAAAGGCGATCAGTGACTTCGTCAACCGCCACCCGACGGTCAAGATGCTCGCCCTCGCCTTCCTCGTGTTGATCGGCACCACGTTGATTGCCGAAGGCTTCGACGTGCACGTCGACAAGGCGTTCATCTACGGACCCATCGCGTTCGCGATCATCGTCGAGGTGCTCAACCTGGTTTACCGCGGGCGGCAAGCCAAGCGCCGCCACGAGAAGATCGAACCGGTCGAGCTTCGGCCCTCGTTGGTGAAAGACGAAGCTCCGGCCGACGTCACACCTGTTCGCCGGGGCGGCCCGCGCCGGTCTGAGGGCGACCCGCAGAATCAGCCCGACGGCACCCCGTGACCTCGAGCCCTGGCTCTGTCGATGCGCTCATCGAGCGAATCATGCAGCGCGCAACGGGGCTCGACGATGGCTACCACCGGGTCGGCCTGCTTGTCTCGGCGGCTGGTGCCGTCACGGAGAGTCTTGAGCTGACGACGAGGCTTCAGCGCATCGTGGGGGTGGCGCGCGAGCTCGTCGGCGCGAAGTACGGCGCGCTGGGAGTGCTCGCACCCGACGGTGGGCTCGAGCGCTTTTTGCACTCGGGCCTGAGCGACGAACTCGTTCAGCGACTCGGAACTCCCCCCACCGGCCAGGGAATCCTGGGCGCCGTGATCACCGAGGGCCGCAGCATCCGGCTCGAACATCTGTCGCACGACTCGAGATCCGTTGGGTTTCCGCCCCACCATCCCTCGATGAACGCCTTTCTCGGCGTACCGATCCGCGTCGACGGCACGGTCTTCGGCAACCTCTACCTGACGGAACACGACGACGGGCCATTCGACGACATCGACGAAGCCATCATCGTGGCACTCGCCGCGATGGCCGGAACCGCTATTGCGAATTCACGGCTCTATGAGCAATCGCAGGAAGACCGGCGCTGGCTTGCCGCATCGGAGCGACTGACGCAACGATTGCTCGCTGGCGAGGTGGGGCCCGACGACCTCGAAGCGATCACCGAAACGGTGCGCGAGCTGACCCACGCGCCGTACGTCGTTGTCGTGGACGCCGTCGACGACGGTGAACACGGTGCCGCCCTTGCGCTCCGCCACCGTGCCGACGACGCCCAATTGGGCCCCATGCTCGTCGTTCCCCTGGTGGGCAGCGCCGATCGTGCGGCCGCGGGGCTGGGGATCGCGCGCGGGCCGCACGGGCATCCCTTCACCGATGCCGACCGCGAGACCGTCGTGCGATTCGCTCGCTCGGTCGCGATCGCGCGCGAGCTCGCCCGCGCACGCATCGACGAGCAGTGGCTTGCTCTCACCGATGAGCGCGACCGCATCGCGCGAGACTTGCACGACCACGTCATCCAGAGCCTGTTTGCCGTCGGGCTCTCGCTGCAAAGCGTGGTCGGCGACCCCTCAACGCCCACGGGGGCGCGCATCGCGTCGCAAGTCGACGCCATCGACTCAACGATTCGACAGATTCGGCAGGCAATCTACCGACTGTCGACGACCCCCAGCGTCACGACGTACAGCCTGCGCGCGCGTATCAACACTCTCGTTCGCGAGACGCTCGAGGGCG
>JAYUKK010000299.1:0-2222 GCA_043764515.1 Microbacterium sp. | reverse complement strand
ACAACCCCAGCACGAGGCTCTCGGGCACCCCGTCGAGCAGTGCCCCGATGGCTACAGCGAGTCCGACGCTCGCGCTCGCTGCGGCGGCCGGGGCGGCGTGAACCCCCGGCTCGCTCTGCAGCGCGATGGACTGTTTACGCGCTCGAGCCCCTTGACGCGCGAGAGCGAGGTCGGCCAGCACGTAGATCACGGCGCCGCCGATGAACCCGGCGAGGGTGGGCACGAGCCCGCCCACATCGTGCGCTTCTCCGACGAGCTCGAACGCGAGTGTCGAGATGAGCGCCCCCGCGCCGAACGCCATGACACCGGCCACGACCCCGGCTGGCACGCGCACGAACCAGCCGATCGCGGCGCCCACGACCAGAAAGCTCGCGGCGCCGAGCCCCACGGCGCCGGCCGCTAGTGCTTCGAGCATCAACGCCTCCTCCTCGTGGGGTGTGTCGCCGCTCAGCCTAGGGCGATGCGCCTTGTGGAGAATCCCTCACCCCGCACGCGCCCCCTCACCAGAATGACCCGCATGCCTGCCGCCCACAGCGTCATCACCGAGCGTGTGCGCGAGCGCGTGCGCGCCGAGCGCCTCGACCTGAGCGCTGACCCGACCGCGGCCGAGCGTCTCGTGCGCGACGAGCTGCGGGTCTACGCAGAGCGCTCGCTCGCGGGCAGCCTGCCAAGCCTCGGCGATGAGCAGGCCGCCCTCGGCCGCGTGCTCGCCGACCTCACCGGCTACGGACCGCTACAGCCCTACTTCGACGACCCGACCGTCGAAGAAATCTGGATCAACGCTCCCGACGCCGTCTTCATCGCCCGCGCGGGCGTGACCGAGCGGGTGGATGCTCCCCTCACGGACGAGCAGGTTCGCACCCTCGTCGAGCGCATGCTGCAGAGCACCGGGCGGCGGGTTGATCTGAGTAGTCCGTTCGTCGACGCGAGCTTGCCGGATGGCTCGCGCTTGCACGTCGTCATCCCTGACGTCACGCGGCAACACTGGGCGGTCAACGTGCGCAAGTTCTCGCAGCGCATCAATAGCCTGACGCGCCTCGTTGAGCTCGGGTCACTCACGCCCCTCGCGGCGGAGTTTCTGCGCATGAGCGTGCTGGCCGGCAGCAACATCCTCGTCAGCGGTGCCACGCACTCGGGCAAGACGACCCTGCTCGGCGCCATGCTCTCGAGCGCGCGCCCGGCTGACCGCATCGTCACGGTCGAAGAGACCTTTGAGCTCGACCTCTCGGCGGGCGATGTCGTGGCGATGCAGTGCCGCACGCCCAACCTCGAAGGCACGGGCGAGATCACGCTGCGCCGCCTCATCAAAGAAGCACTGCGGATGCGCCCCGACCGCCTCGTGGTCGGCGAAGTGCGCGAGGCCGAGTCGCTCGACCTGTTGATCGCGCTCAACTCGGGGCTGCCGGGCATGTGTTCGATCCACGCCAACAGCGCTCGGGATGCCCTCATCAAGCTCTCGACCCTTCCACTTCTGGCGGGCCGCAACATCGACTCGGCGTTCGTAGTGCCCACCGTCGCGAGTGCGATCGACCTCGTCGTGCACTGCGAGCTCGTGAAGGGCGGCTCACGCCGCGTGGCCGAGATTGTGGCGCCGACGGGGGTCGTCGTGCAGGGCGGCATCGAGGCTGAGTCGCTGTTCGTCGTGCGCGACGGAGTACTCGAGCCGACGGGCACCCTGCCCGCGCGCGCCGAGCGGTTTGCGGGCGCGGGGCTTGACCCGAGCATCCTGTTGCAGCGTGATGCGGCCGAGACGGCCCAGCCCGGTGCGCCCTCGGTCGCCACGTCGACCACCAGCCGCCGGGCGCGCGCATGACGCTCGCCGTCGGGTTCCTGCTCGCGGCGGGCGTGTTGCTGGTGGCGTCGCCGTGGCTGTGGCCGCGGCGCGAGGAGGCGCGCACGCGGGGCCGCGAACCGCTCGCCCCGCTCGCCGACCTACTCGCGCGAGCCGGAGTGCCGACCGTCTCGCCCCTCGTGCTCGTCGGGGTCGTCGCGATCGCAGGGTTGGCCGGGGGAGCCCTGACGCTGCTGCTCGTGCCCGTCGTCGCACTCGCGCCCGTCGCTGCCGTGGTCGTGGCCACCGTCCCGGTGCTCGTGCTGCGGGCCCGTGCCGCCGCGCGTCGTCGGGCCTTGCGCGCCGTGTGGCCCGACGTCGTCGACCTCTTGCTCTCGGGCGTGCGCGCCGGCCTGAGTCTGCCGCAAGCGATCGCGGCGCTCGCCGACAC
>JAYUKK010000298.1:0-7458 GCA_043764515.1 Microbacterium sp. | reverse complement strand
TCGAACGAAAAGGGAAGAACATGGCAGAACTCACGATCAGCCCGGATGAGATCCGCGACGCGCTGAAGAACTTCGCGAAGTCCTACGCCCCCGGCAAGGCTGTGGCGACCGAGGTCGGTCACGTCATCGATGCCGCCGACGGTATCGCGCACGTCGAGGGCCTCCCGGGCGTCATGGCGAACGAGCTCATCCGTTTCTCTGACGGCACGCTGGGCCTGGCCCAGAACCTCGACGAGAACGAGATCGGTGTCGTCGTGCTCGGCGAGTTCACGGGCATCGTCGAGGGCATGGAAGTCACTCGCACGGGTGAAGTGCTTTCCGTTCCCGTGGGTGACGCGTACCTCGGCCGCGTGGTCGACCCGCTCGGTGCCCCCATCGATGGTCTCGGCGAGATCGTCAGCGAAAGCCGTCGTGCCCTTGAGCTGCAGGCGCCGGGCGTCATGCAGCGCAAGAGCGTGCACGAGCCGATGCAGACCGGTATCAAGGCCATCGACGCAATGATCCCGGTGGGCCGTGGCCAGCGTCAGCTGATCATTGGTGACCGCCAGACCGGCAAGACGGCCATCGCGATCGACACGATCATCAACCAGAAGGCCAACTGGCAGTCGGGTGACACCAACAAGCAGGTGCGCTGCATCTACGTCGCCATCGGCCAGAAGGGCTCGACGATCGCCGCGGTCAAGGGCGCTCTCGAAGAGGCCGGCGCCATGGAGTACACGACCATTGTTGCCGCTCCGGCTTCGGACCCCGCTGGCTTCAAGTACCTCGCTCCCTACACCGGCTCGGCCATCGGCCAGCACTGGATGTACGGCGGCAAGCACGTCCTCATCATCTTCGACGACCTGTCGAAGCAGGCCGAGGCCTACCGTGCCGTTTCACTGCTGCTGCGCCGCCCGCCGGGGCGTGAGGCCTACCCGGGTGACGTCTTCTACTTGCACTCCCGTTTGCTCGAGCGTTGCGCCAAGCTCTCGGACGAGCTCGGTGCGGGTTCGATGACGGGTCTTCCCATCATCGAGACCAAGGCCAACGACGTCTCGGCATACATTCCGACCAACGTGATCTCGATCACCGACGGTCAGATCTTCCTGCAGTCCGACCTGTTCAACGCCAACCAGCGCCCCGCTGTTGACGTGGGCATCTCGGTCTCGCGTGTCGGTGGCGACGCCCAGGTCAAGAGCATCAAGAAGGTCTCCGGAACCTTGAAGCTCGAACTCGCGCAGTACCGCTCGCTGCAGGCCTTCGCGATGTTCGCGAGCGACCTCGACCCGACCAGCCGTCGTCAGCTCTCGCGCGGTGCTCGTCTTACTGAGCTGCTCAAGCAGCCGCAGTACTCGCCCTACCCCGTCGAAGAGCAGGTTGTCTCGATCTGGGCCGGCACCAAGGGCAAGCTCGACACTGTTGACGTCGACGACGTGCTGCGGTTCGAGGCTGAGCTTCTCGACCACTTGCGCCGCAACAGCACGATCCTCACGACGCTGCGCGACACCAACGTGCTCGACGACGCGACCGAGGCCGAGCTCGAGAAGGCTGTTGATGCGTTCGTCATTGCTTTCCAGGGCGGCGAAGAGGGTGGCGTGCACGCCGGCAGCGAGCAGTTTGACGCTGTCGAGGCCGAAGACATCAACCAGGAGAAGATCGTCCGCCGCAAGAAGTAAGGGTCCGGGCGCACAGCGCCCGGCATCCTGCCTCACGGCTCGACGATCGCACTGAATTCGACAGCACCGACCAAGAAACGGAACCAGCATGGGAGCGCAACTTCGGGTCTACCGGCAGAAGATTCGTTCTGCCCAGACGACCAAGAAGATCACGCGCGCGATGGAGCTCATCTCCGCCTCGCGGATTCAGAAGGCGCAGGCGCGGATGGCGGCATCCGGACCGTACGCGCGCGCGGTCACGCGCGCCGTTTCGGCCGTTGCCACCTACTCGAATGTCGACCACGTGCTGACCACCGAGCGGGAGAACCCCACTCGCGCCGCCGTCGTCGTGTTCACCTCTGACCGCGGTCTCGCGGGTGCGTTCAGCTCCCAGTCGATCCGGGAAGCAAATGAGCTGCGGACGCGGCTTGAGGCCGAGGGTCGCGAGGTCGTCAACTACCTGATCGGTCGCAAGGCCGTCTCGTACTTCGCCTTCCGTCGCCGGACGGTTGAGCAGGCCTGGACGGGTAACACCGACCAGCCCGAGTTCGCGACGGCGAAAGAGATCGCCGACACTCTCGTCGAGGCCTTCGTTCGCGGCGGAGCCGAGGGCGGCGTTGACGAGATTCACATCGTCTACAACCGCTTCGTGAGCCTCGTCACGCAAACTCCCGAGATCGTGCGCGTGCTTCCGCTCGAGGTTGTCGACGGTGTCGACGAGCCCGGGTCCAGTGACGTTCTGCCGCTCTACGAGTTCGAGCCCGAGGTTGACAAGGTGCTCGATTCGCTTCTGCCGGTCTACATCGAGAGCCGCATCTTCAACGCCATGCTGCAGTCGGCTGCTTCTGAGCACGCCGCCCGCCAGAAGGCCATGAAGTCGGCCAGCGACAACGCCGACAAGCTCATCACCGACTACACCCGGTTGGCGAACAACGCCCGCCAGGCAGAAATCACCCAGCAGATTTCCGAGATCGTGGGCGGCGCTGACGCCCTCGGCTCGAAGTAGCGCGACTCACCGCGCACACAGACAAACACAGCTACGACGACAGGAAGAGAAATCATGGCTACCGATACCAAGAAGGCTCCGGCCGCGACCTCGACCGCCGTGGGCCGCATCGCCCGCGTGACCGGTCCGGTCGTCGACATCGAGTTCCCGCACGACGCCATCCCCGGCATCTACAACGCGCTCTCGACCACGATTACGATTGGTGACCAGTCGACCGAGCTCGTGCTTGAGGTTGCACAGCACCTCGGCGATGACCTCGTTCGCGCCATCGCCCTGAAGCCCACTGATGGCCTCGTGCGTGGCCAGGAAGTGCGTGACAGCGGCTCGCCGATCACCGTGCCCGTGGGCGACGTCACCAAGGGCAAGGTTTTCAACGTCACCGGCGAGATTCTCAACGGAGTCCCCGGAGAGACGATTGAAATCACCGAGCGCTGGCCGATCCACCGCAAGCCCCCGGCATTCGACCAGCTCGAGTCGAAGACGCAGCTCTTCGAGACCGGCATTAAGGTCATTGATCTGCTCACGCCCTACGTGCTCGGCGGAAAGATTGGTCTCTTCGGCGGCGCTGGTGTTGGCAAGACGGTTCTCATCCAAGAGATGATCCAGCGCGTCGCGCAGGACCACGGTGGTGTGTCGGTGTTCGCCGGTGTCGGTGAGCGCACCCGAGAGGGCAACGACCTCATCCACGAGATGGAAGAAGCGGGCGTCTTCGACAAGACCGCCCTCGTCTTCGGCCAGATGGACGAGCCGCCGGGAACCCGTCTTCGCGTGGCGCTCTCGGCCCTCACGATGGCGGAATACTTCCGCGACGTGCAGAACCAAGACGTTCTGCTCTTCATCGACAACATCTTCCGCTTCACGCAGGCCGGTTCCGAAGTCTCGACACTGCTCGGCCGTATGCCGTCTGCCGTGGGATACCAGCCGAACCTCGCCGACGAGATGGGCATCCTGCAAGAGCGCATCACGTCGACGCGTGGTCACTCGATCACATCTCTGCAGGCCATCTACGTGCCCGCTGACGACTACACCGACCCGGCTCCGGCCACGACCTTCGCGCACCTCGACGCGACAACCGAGCTGAGCCGTGAGATCGCGTCGAAGGGTCTGTACCCGGCCGTCGACCCGCTCACCTCGACCAGCCGCATCCTCGACCCGCTCTACATCGGTGTCGATCACTACCGCGTGGCCACCACGGTCAAGCAGATTTTGCAGAAGAACAAAGAGCTTCAAGAGATCATCGCGATCCTTGGTGTCGACGAGCTGTCAGAAGAAGACAAGATCACGGTGTCGCGTGCGCGCCGTATCCAGCAGTTCCTCTCGCAGAACACGTACATGGCCAAGAAGTTCACGGGTGTCGAGGGATCAACCGTTCCTCTCAAGGAGACGATTGAGTCGTTCGACGCGATCGCGAAGGGCGAGTTCGACCACGTGGCCGAGCAGGCCTTCTTCAATGTTGGCGGAATCAGCGACGTCGAAGAGCGCTGGGCGCAGATCCAGAAGGAGAACGGCTAGTCATGGCCGAACTCACGGTGAGTGTCGTCTCGGCCGACCGCGAGGTGTGGTCGGGCGTGGCGAAGCAGGTTGTCGCGCGCACGACCGAGGGCGAGATTGGAATTCTGCCGGGCCACGAGCCGCTGCTGGGTATTCTCAGCGCCGGTGAAGTGCGCATCACTCCGACTGCGGGTGACGTCATCATCGCCAAGGCAGAAGACGGATTCCTCTCGGTCGAGAACAACACGGTGACGATCGTCGCCGGCGCCGCTGCGCTCGTCTAGCGCAGTGGGTGCGGCGGCGCGCGTGCGCGCCTGATGCTGTTCTTGTTGCCGCCTTCCGAAACGAAGCGCGACGGCGGGCAGGCGGGGGCACTGTCGCTCGACGCATTGTCGTTCGCGGCGTTGGCGGAGGCGCGTCGTGACGTGTTGGCGGCCCTTGCGAACCTGTCGTCCAACGACGAGGCAGCCGCACGAGCACTCAAGCTCAGCGCGTCCGCGGCACCCGCCGAGCTTGCGCGCAACCGGGCGGTCGAGACGAGCCCGACCATGCCAGCTATTGAGCGTTACACCGGGGTGCTGTATGACGGGCTGGCGGTGCAGGATTGGCGGAGGGCGGCGCGCGAGCGGGCATCCCGACACCTCGTCGTTCACTCCGCATTGTTCGGACTGGTTGCCGCGGACGACCTGATTCCGGCGTACCGCTTGTCGCACGACAGTCGACTACCGGGCGCCACGCTGCGCACGCATTGGGCAGCCGCGAACACCGCGGTGCTCGCACAGGTTAATGGGCCGATTGTCGACCTGCGATCAGAGGGATACGCGAGCCTTGGGCCGCTGCCCGAGCGACGGGACGCGGTGTTTGTTCGGGTCGTTGCGATCGGCGACGATGGCATTGCGCGAGCACTGAACCACTTCAACAAGAAGGGAAAGGGTGAGTTTCTGCGTGCCCTGCTTGAGAGCGGAGCGGTGCCCACAACGATTGACGGACTGTGCCGTCGGTCGACCGCTCTCGGCTGGCCATTGAGCCGCTCTGATGATGGCGAGTTGCAATTGATCGTTCCGGGTGTGCTCGCGCCGCGGTGACGCGGTGACGCGGTGAGGCGGTGCAGCGCGACGTTACGTCACGCGGCGCGCCAGCACCCAGCAACATGGTCGTCGACGAGCCCGGCGGACTGCATGAGGGCATAGGCCGTGGTCGGGCCGACGAAGCGCCAGCCTCGCGCTTTGAGCTCACGGGAAAGAGCGCGAGACTCTTCGGTCTGAGAAGGAACCTCGGCGAGCGTTGAACGGCGATGAGTGTGTGCAGCCGGTCGATGAGACCAGACCAAGGCATCAAGCCCACCGGGCTCGTGAGCGAGCCACTCGGTGAGAACGCGCGCGTTCGCAATCGTGGCGTCGATCTTCGCACGATTGCGAATGATGCCCTCGTCTGCCATCAGCCGTTCGACGTCGGAGGCGTCGTACTCGGCGATTGCCCGCCAATCAAAGCCGCCGAACGCGTGGCGAAAACCCTCTCGGCGTCGCAGGATCGTGATCCACGACAGTCCGCTCTGAAACGCCTCGAGCGTGAGTTTTTCGAACAACGGCTGGTCGCCGTGCAGAGCGAATCCCCATTCATCGTCGTGATATCGCTGATAGTGCTCGTCGCCGCCAACCCAGGCGCAACGCGCGATTCCGTCGTCACCCACGCGCACAGACCTCACCACGGGAAGCTCCATGCTCATCGGTGCGCGATGCCCTCGTGGTCAAGAAGCCAGACCTTCGTCGGGATTCCGTCGCCGGCGCTATAGCCCGTGATGCGAGCGTCGCTCGCCAGCACGCGGTGGCACGGAATGAGCAGGGGCACCGGGTTCGCCCCAACGGCACCGCCAACGGCGCGGCCGGCAGTCGCGCGACCGGTCGCGCGACCGAGGTCGCCATACCCGCGCACGCCACCGAACGGAATCTGGGTCAATTGCTGCCAGATCGCCTCTTGAAAGGGTGTGCCGGTCACCCTCACGGGCACCGTGAAGACTGCGCGGGCACCCGCGAAGTACTCGGTGAGTTCTGCCGCGGCCTGGCGGAGCACGGGCGTGGGCGTGTCGGGCAGTCCGTCCGTGGCCAGGCGGCCAGCGGTCGCGATCTCGAGCCGGGTGACGGCTTCCGCATCGCCGTGGAGCGCGATGCGGCCCAGGGGGGAGTCGATGGTGAGGAGGCCAGAGACGGAGGCAGTACGGGGGGTCATGCTCCGAGGCTAACGGCACCGAGCATCCGCTCACTGGCGGTTTTACGACATGGGGATGCCGCAGCTTTCGTGTCGGCGGGGGAGGATGGGAGCATGACCTCGATGCCGATCCGTCCGCTTGGCCGTTCCCCGCTGCACGTGTCGGCGGTGGGGCTCGGCTGCAACAACTTCGGCCGCCCCGGCGCCGCCACCGAAGACCAGGCGGGAACGAATCGTGTTTTGCATGCGGCGGTCGATCACGGCATCACCCTGCTCGACACTGCAGAGATGTATGGCTACGAACACGGCCGCAGCGAGTCGATGATGGGCGCAGCCCTGGGTGGCTATCGTGACCGCGTGGTGCTCGCCACGAAGTTTGGCCACCTCGACGTCAAGAACCCTGAGATGCGCGATGTTCCACACGGTTCGCGCACCTACATTCGCGCGAGCGTCGAAGGGTCGCTGCGACGCCTGCGCACGGACCGCATCGACCTGTACCAGATGCACACACCCGATCCGTTGACGCCGATCGACGAGACGCTCTCGGCGCTCCACGAGCTCGTCGACGAAGGCAAAGTTCTGCATTTGGGGCATTCGAACTTTTCACCCGAGCAGGTCGACGAAGCCGAGGCGGCGGCCACAGCGGCGGGGCATCCGCGATTCATCTCTGCGCAGAACGAATACAGCCTGGTTGTTCGCGACGCCGACGCTGAATTGCTGCCCGCGCTTGAGCGGGACGGGCTGGGCCTTCTGCCCTACTTTCCGCTCGCGAACGGCCTCTTCACGGGCAAGTTCTCGCGGGAGGGCGGTCCCGCCGACTCGCGCATCATGAGGCAACGACCGCACGTCGTCGAAAATGCGCCTTGGGATGCGATCGAGGCCTTCACTGCCCTTTGTCGCGAGCACAGTGTCGGGATGCTCGAGGGCACGATCGGCTGGCTATTGAGCCGCCCGGCCATGGGCTCGGTGATTGCCGGCGCGACCACGGTCGAGCAGGTGGCGCAGAACGCGGCGGCCGCCTCGGCGTGGACGCCCGACCGTGCGGCGCTCGCCCGTATCGACGAGCTCTTCCCCGCCGCGGGGTAACGCGACAACGGGACTACTCGGTGGTCTCGATCGGCT
>JAYUKK010000297.1:0-2245 GCA_043764515.1 Microbacterium sp. | reverse complement strand
TCATCATCGCCGGAGCCGGCGGTGCCGCACACCTGCCCGGAATGATCGCGAGCGTCACGACCCTGCCCGTGGTGGGCGTGCCCGTGCCCCTCGCGACGCTGGACGGACTCGACAGCCTGCTGAGCATCGTGCAGATGCCCGCGGGCATTCCTGTCGCGACAGTCTCGATCGGTGGCGGTCGCAACGCGGGCTTGCTCGCGGCTCGCATCATCGGCTCGACAGAGGGTGCGGTCGCCGAGCGCCTTGCCGCATTCGCCGCTGCACTCGAGCAGACCGTGGCTGAGAAGAACGCCGCTTTGAAGGCCGCGATCGGCACTGCGTCGACGTCGTGAGCCACACGTCGCCTCTGCGCTACCCCGACGCGCGCGACGCAACGGCGATGAGTCGGCGGGCCTGGTGGCTGTTGGGTCTGAACGTGCTCATACCGGGCAGCGCGCAACTGCTCGCGGGTGACCGTCGCTGGGGCCGCTTCGCGGTGGGGGCGACGTTCACGCTGTGGGCAATCGCTGCGGGTGCCGTGGTGTTGTTCTGGCTCTGGCGCCCAGCAGCGCTGACGCTCGCGACGAACGTCATCGTCTTGTGGATCGTGCAGGTGGGCCTCATCTTCTACGCGGTGCTGTGGCTCGTAACGACCATCAACGCCTTCACCCTCGTTCGGCTCGTCCGCACCGCGCCCACGGCGCGATTGCCGATCGCGATCTTCGCAGTGCTCACCATCGTGCTCAGCGCAGGAACCGCGAGTTATGCGGCATTGCTCACGGGCGTGGGGCGCGATGCCCTCAGCACGGTCTTCGCGGGCGGATCGATCGTCGAGCCGATCGATGGGCGATACACGATTTTGTTGCTCGGCGGCGACGCGGGGGCCGACCGCATTGGCCTGCGGCCCGACAGCATGACGCTCGTGAGCATTGACGCTGGTACGGGCGCGGTGTCGATGGTGGGCATTCCCCGCAATCTCTACAACGCACCATTTCGCGAGGGTTCGCCGCTGTGGGATGCGTGGCCGAACGGTTTCAACTGTGGCGACGATTGCCTGCTGGCCTATCTTTACCCATGGGCCACGGAGCATCCCGAGCTGTACCCGAACGCGGAGGAAGAGGGCAGCACGCCCGCCATCGAGGCGATGCGCGACGCCGTGGAGGGCGTCACGGGGGTTCCCGTGCAGTTCGCCGTGCTCATTGATATGGCGGGGTTCGCGCAGCTCATTGATGCTCTGGGAGGAGTGACCGTCGTGGTCGACGAGCCTGTCACGCTCGGGATCAACGGCGGCCCGGTCGTCGGCGAAATTGCCGCGGGCGAGCAGCTGATGAACGGGTATACGGCCCTCTGGTATGCCCGTAGCCGCTACGAGCTCACCGACTTCGATCGCATGGAGCACCAGCGCGACATTCAAGAGGCGATGCTGCGCCAGCTCGAACCGGGGGTCGTCCTCACGCGATTCCAGGCGATTGCCGAGGCGTCGAGTGACCTTGTGCGTACCGACATTCCGCAGTCGATGCTCGGCGTGTTGAGTGACCTGGCTGTGCTGTCTCGCGAGCAGGAGATCGTGCGGCTCGAACTCGTGCCGCCGTTGATCGACAACGTCACCCCTGACTTCGCTATCGTGCACGAGAGCGTCGCTGCCGCTCTTGCTCCGCGGCCCACTCCGACCCCGTCTCCCTAAGGCCCCGGGGCAGGATGCTCGCTACAGGTCGGCGTGCAACTGCCAGGTCTTCTCGGCCGAGTCGCGCCAGCTGAAGGCGCGCGCGCGGTCGCGGCCGCGCACCGTGAGTTCGGCCGCGAGGGCAGAGTCGTTGAGCACCGAGCGCACCGCTTCGGCCAGTCGATCGGGGTAGCCCTCAGCGTCGTCGCGGGCGACAACCATCCCGGCATCGCTGCACACCTCGAGCAGCGCGGGCGTGTCGGAGTGCACGACCGGGGCCCCAAGGCTCATCGCCTCGAGTGCGACGAGACCCGAGCCGGCTGAGATCGCGGGCACGGCGACGACGGTGGCCCGCGAGTAGGCGACCGCGAGGTCGGTCTCGCCGAGCACCCCCAAGGCGCGGACGCGCGAGGGGTCGAGGGGGGCGTCGAGGTCGAGGGCGCGAACGAGGGCGTCGAGGTCGTCGGCGCTGACGCCGACCAGAAGCAGCGGAACCCCGGGCGCGTGCGGGCCAGCGGCCGCGCGCACGAGGGCGGGGATTCCGCTGAGGCCGTCGACACCGCCGACGGCGAGCACGTAGCTCTCGGGGAGGTCGAGGGCGGC
>JAYUKK010000296.1:0-7509 GCA_043764515.1 Microbacterium sp. | reverse complement strand
GAGCCGAAGGCGGGGGAGTAGGGCAGGGGTGACAGCGGGCCTGATGCGGTCGAGGCGGCGACGGGCATCGCCGACGCGGTCGACGCGGGTACCGGTGGCGCGGGATCAGCGAACGGCGGCGGCACGTACGGAGCCGACGGCAAAGGAAGCGCGCCGGTTGCCGCTGCGGGTACTGACGTGACAGGGGCCGAGGTGACAGGTGCTGAGGTGACCGGCGCCGAGGTGACCGGCGCCGATACGGCAGGGGCCGACGGGGCCGAGGGATTCGGCTGGGTGTGGTCGCTCCAGGCCGCGCCGTCCCACCAGCGAATGAGGGCAGGGTTGGCCGCATCCGCATACCAGCCCGGTGCAACGCCTGAGGCGACCATGATCAACCCCCCTCGGTCAGACTGCCAGTGTAGGCCTGAGCCCGGCTCAGTGCCATGTGAAGCGATATGAGTGGTCTGCGAGACGGCTGAGGGTTGCCTCCGCTCGCTCGGCGGGTTATCGTTCGCGACTATGAGACGAATCGGCTCGATCGTCGCCGATTACGCCTATGTCGGGCGGTCGCGACTGCGCTACTGGAGGTACGGGTCTCGCCCGCCCGCTCCCATCGACGCGGGGCCGGATGCTCCGCCTCCCGTTCTCCTCATCCCCGGCGTCTTCGAGACCTGGCATTACCTCAAGCCCATCCGCGACCGGCTCGCTGCCATCGGGCATCCCGTGCACAGCGTGCCCGAGCTCGGCTTCAACCGTCACCCGATCCCGGAGATGGCCGCGCTGCTCACGGCCTACCTCGAGCACCGTGAGCTAACCAACGTGACGATCGTCGCCCACAGCAAGGGTGGGCTCATCGGCAAGACCATGCTCGTTGCCGACGAGCGTTCCACGGTGAGTCGGCTCACGCGCATGATCTCGATCAACACGCCCTACGGCGGCAGCCCGCTCGCTCGCTTCGCGATGGGGCCGTGGCGCGAGTTCGTACCCACCCGGCCCGTCATCGTCGAGCTCGCGGCCGAAGCGAGTGTCAACGCGCGCATCAGCTCGCTGTATTCGACGTTCGACCAGTACGTGCCGTCGGGCAATTCTGTGCTTGAGGGAGCCGAGAACGTGCAGATGCCCTACGACGGTCACTTTCGCGTTCTCGGGCTCCCTCCCGTGATCGACGAAGTTGTCGCCCGCCTTCCGCGCGGGCACTGAGAAACCTCATCTCGCCGGCTCAAACAGGTGAACAATTCTGCGCTTTTTTTGAGAGGATGAGTGCATGCCCGCCGCTGACGCCCTGCCCTCGACGCAATCCTTACCCGCGCTGAGCCTGAAGCTTCTGCCGGCGGCCATCGTCGTGACAAGTGCGATTCCGCTGTTCGGCTTCGAGAACCGTCTCGTCGGCTACCCGTGGCTCGTGATCGGGCTCATCGTGGCCTACTTCGTCGACCGTGAGCTCATGCGCGATCTCGGCATCATTGCCGCGGGTCTCATCGTCGTCAGCACGGTGAGCGTCAAGGCCGACATCACATGGCCCAACTTCTTTTTGCTGGGCTTCGTGCTGAGTCTCGCCGTGGCCGTGCCGTTCGTCATCGATCGCTTCGTGTTCAAACGGAAGGTCATCCGCTTCCCCTGGCGAAGCGGGCAGAAGTGGCAGACCTGGGAAAAGTCCTACCTCTTCGCGGTGCCGTTTCTCGGCTGGCTGATTCTGCCGTTCTACTTCATCAGCTCGGGGGCCTACCAAAACTGGCCGGCGGTCTCCGAGTGGAGCGAGGTGCTGCGCCTCTTCATCGGCGTCAACGCCGTAGGAATCTGGGACGAGTTGTTCTTTATCTGCACCGTCTACGTGCTCTTGCTGAGGCACTTCCCGGTACTGACCGCCAACATTCTGCAGGCGATCGTTTTCGTGAGCTTCTTGTGGGAGCTCGGCTACCAGGCCTGGGGCCCGCTCATGACGATTCCGTTCGCCCTGCTGCAGGGCTGGATCTTCCACCGCACCAAGTCACTCACCTACGTCATCATCGTGCACTTGCTCTTCGACCTCGTGGTCTTTCTCGCCATCGTGCACGCCCACAACCCCGGCGTCTTCCCGTTCTTCCTCGTGCCGAGCCCGGGCTCGTAGGTAACAACTGCTCATGGCAGTGGTCGCCGACTGGCCGCACCATCAAGTCATGACTACCTCTCCTCTGCGCCTCTGGGCGATTGCCGGTGCCGTCACGTTGGCCTTGACCGGATGCTCGACCGCCGCCCCTCTCAGCACCGACGACATCATTCCCGACGTCGTTGACGCGGGCGACACCGGTGGTGACGCGTCGGGCGAGAACGATGGCGAGGTGACCGTGATCGGTGAAGACCTCACCACGGGCACCGCGGCACTGCTGGCCAAGGTGTACGCCGAAGGCCGCGACCCGATTCCGACCGTCGAGTTTCTCGACGCCACCACGGTGCGCTTCGCCTGGCCGGCCGGCCTGACCGAGCAGCAAGCACTCGACAACTGCCAGATCGCCTACGGTGCGCTGAGCGGTGAAGGCATCCGAGTACTCATCGCTGTTGGTGACGCCGAGGCCGACTGCACTGCCGAGGTCGAGGGCTGATCTCCGCACGGCACCCAGCCTCGTGGGGGTGCGGCAGACTCGAGGGGTGAGCCTTCTCGAGTTAATGCCCCGGCCCTACGAGGCCGGCGCCGCTTTTGACGCGATTGAGAACTGGGCCGTCGGGCGTGGGCTCACGCTCTACCCCGCGCAAGAAGAGGCCATCTTCGAGCTCGTGGCGGGCGCGCACGTCGTGCTCGCCACGCCCACGGGCAGCGGCAAGAGCCTCGTCGCCGTCGCAGCGCACGCGATCGCGCTCGCCCAAGGGCAGCGCACCTACTACACGGCTCCCATCAAAGCCCTGGTCAGCGAGAAGTTCTTCCAGCTCGTTGATATCTTTGGCGCGGAGAACGTCGGCATGGTGACGGGCGATAGTTCGGTGAACGGCGATGCGCCCATCATCTGCTGCACCGCGGAGATTCTCGCCAATCAGGCGCTCCGCGAGGGCGCCGAACTCGCCGCGGGCATCGTCGTCATGGACGAGTTCCACTACTACGCCGACGTCGACCGTGGTTGGGCGTGGCAGGTACCGCTGCTCACGCTCACGAACGCGCGCTTTCTGCTCATGAGCGCCACGCTCGGCGACGTCACGCCGATCGCGGCCGACCTCGAGAAGCGCACCGGGCATCCGGTCAGCGAAGTGACGCACACCGAGCGTCCGATTCCGCTGACCTTCGAGTACGTGCGAACGCCCGTTCATGAGACCGTCGAGACGCTGCTCGAGAACGGCCAGGCGCCGATCTACATCGTGCACTTCAGCCAGGCCGCGGCCATGGAGCGCGCGCAAGCTCTCTCGAGCATCCGCATCGTCAGTCGGGAACAGCGGGACGAAATCGCCGACGCGATCGGAGACTTCCGCTTCGCGACCGGCTTTGGCTCGACGCTCAGCCGACTCGTGCGCGCCGGGATCGGCGTGCACCACGCCGGCATGCTTCCAAAGTACCGCCGGCTCGTCGAGGTTCTCGCTCAGCGAGGGTTGCTGCGGGTCATTTGCGGCACCGACACGCTGGGGGTGGGCATCAACGTGCCCATTCGCACGGTGCTCCTCACGGCACTCAGCAAGTACGACGGCGTCAAGATGCGGCAGCTCACGGCGCGTGAGTTTCACCAAATCTCGGGCCGGGCCGGTCGGGCGGGCTACGACACCGCCGGGCTCGTGGTCGTGCAGGCTCCCGATCACGAGGTCGAGAACCACCTCGCCACCACAAAAGCGGGTGACGACCCGAAAAAGAAAAAGAAGATTGTGCGCAAGGCTGCGCCCGCGGGCTTTGTGACGTGGAGCGAGACGAGCTTCGAACGGCTCGTCGGCGGAGCCCCTGAACCGCTCGAGAGCCGCATGCAGGTGTCGGCGGCGATGCTCATCAACCTCATCGCCCGCGGGGGAGACGTATTCTCGAACGCGCGCGCGCTGCTCACCGAGAACCACGAGCCGCCTCACCGCCAGCGCGAACTCGTGCAGCGCGCGCTCGGCATCGCGAAGACACTCGTGCGGGCGGGGGTCGTGGTGATCGACCGCGGGCCCCTGGCGAGTGGCGCGCCTGCGGCGATCACGCTGACCGTCGATCTGCAACCGAACTTCGCGCTCAACCAGCCGCTCAGTCCCTTCGCGCTCGCCGTCATCGGGGTACTCGACCACGCCGACCCGAACTACCCGCTGGAGGTCATCAGCGTCATCGAGGCCACGCTCGACAACCCTCGCCCGGTGCTCGCCCAGCAGCAGTTCGCGGCGCGCGGCGAGGCGATCGGCGCCATGAAGGCCGAAGGGCTCGATTACGACGAGCGCATGGAGGCCCTCGACGACGTCGAGTACCCGAAACCGCTCGACGAGCTGCTGACCGCCATGTTCGAGACCTTCGCGAGCACCCAGCCGTGGATCCGCGATGTCGAGTTGCGCCCCAAGAGCGTCGTGCGCGACCTCTACGAGAAGGCGATGACGTTCACCGAGTATGTGAGCCACTACAAGCTCACCCGCAGTGAAGGCTTGCTGCTGCGCTACCTGAGCGACGCTGACCGCGCGATTCGCCAGACCGTGCCCGACGAGGCGAAGACCGACGAACTGCGCGACATCATCGAGTGGCTGCGTGAGCTCGTGCGCCAAGTCGACTCCAGCCTGCAAGACGAGTGGGAGCTGCTCTCGTCAGGTGCCCCCTCCGACGTGCGAGAAGGCACGGCCGTGCTGCCGCCCCGGCCGCCGGATGTCACCACGAACCGACGGGCATTCCTCGTGCTCGTGCGCAACGAGCTGTTCCGTCGCGTGCAGCTCGTAGCGTTGCAGCGCGACGACGACCTCGAGGCGCTCGACCCCGACGCTGGCTGGCCCGAGGCGCTCGACGCCTACTACGCCGACCACGAAGAGGTGCTGACGGGGGGTAACGCGCGCAGCGCATCCCTCGTTCAGATCAATGAGAGCCCCGAACGCGATGATCCGGATGCTGCGGGCACCTGGAGCGTGCGCCAGGTCATCGACGACCCGGCGGGCGACCACGACTGGGGCATCGACGCGGTCGTCGACTTGGCGGCGAGCGTCGAGGCGGGATTCGCCGTGATCACAGTGCGCGGCCTGCGTCGCCTGTAGCGCGACGCACGGCCGATCAAAGTGACATCAGGGAGTCGCGCAGCAAGTCGACGACGGGCACGAAGAGCCCGATGTTGATGAGCGCGGCCGTGAGGGCGAAGTTCGTCAGCAGCGGCGACCACCCGCGGCCTCCCCTTTGACGGCGAACCACGATGGTGCGCGCCGTCAGGTAGCCGATATCGCCGAGGAACGCCCAGGCCCAGTGCGCGCGCCGCAAGTGGCCCCACTCATGCAGCGTGATGAGGTCGCGACGCACCCAGATGATGATCCACAGCACGGGAACAATCGCTGCGCCCGCGATCCAGATGAACGGCGTCGATTCAAATCCTGACAACACCGCGGCGGTGGCGTGCGCTAGCACGGTCACGAGCGGGGTGGCGGCCAAGGCCCACGCGGCCGGCGTGGTCGATCCCTCGGGCTCGTATTCCATCACTTGCCGGGCGCGAGGAGACGCGAGATCGGGACTCGTGGCCGAACTCGGAGACCACGAGTACGGGGCCGAATAGCCGTAGGGCTCCACAGAAGCCGGGGCAGCGATGACCATCGAGCCCGCCCGGGCGTGTCCGCCGACGCTGACGTGGCCCGTGATTCCCTGCTCGGCAGGGTGCTCGATGACGGGCTTGGGCCGCGTGTGCTGGCTCCAGCGTTCGCCATCCCACCAGCGCAGGCGGAGGGCCATTTCAGGGTCGTCGTACCACCCTGCTTCAGGAGAATGCGAGTCGATCATCGGGTGTCCTCAACAGCAATACAACTCGGGTACGGAGAGCGCGGTGGGGGAGAAAATCTGGCGCTTTTCCGGTGCAACAAGCGTAAAGCGAATCGGGGAAACCGGGGAGGGGTCACGAGTCCCCTCTTAGGGGGGCAGGAAAACTCAGCTTTGGCGCAGGGTCAGGCCGTTAACGGGCCAGCCGGCCAAGCATGGTCCACACCGTCGTCGTGAGTTCGGGGTGGTCGAGTGCGATCTGCCGCAGCAATCGATAGTCGCGGGTGGCCGTCGGTACGCGACCGTCGTCATCGCGAATGCGCTCGGCCCGCAGCATCCACACGACCAGTTCGTCGACCGTCGGCAACTCAGGAATGAAGTCCCACGGGTCTTCGCCGCCTCGCGCGCGAGCGAGAATAACGGTCTGCAGCTCATCGTGCGCTTCGGCGCGGAGCACTTCGAGGCTGGCGCCTCGTCTGCTCCGCGTCTCGTCCATGCAGAGAGCCTACGGGCGCTCGGTGGCAGTGCCCTGATCGGGTGACGACTACCGCAGCGCGCTGACGAGAGATTCCACGGCCGCAGGGTCGACCGCGAACCACACGCCGAACACCGCAAGCTGGGCGACGAGCCACGCGACGAGTGGCCACGGCACTGCCCCCGTGGTGCGCATCACACGAAGGCCGCGCACGGCGAGGTAGACCGGGGGCGCAATCAGCGCGGAAATCCAGGGCGCCGTGCGCTGGTGGCCATCAGCAATCAGAAGGCGCGTGTCTTGCCCCGCGAGCGCAGCAGTCAGTACGAGGGGGAAGACCAGCGCGAGCACGCGCGTCCAGTCCAGACCCTCGGCCGGAAGCGTCGAGAACACCCAAAACACGAGCAGAGCCTGCGTGATGGGCATGGCGGCGATGAGCCACACCGACACGGTGTGCACGCGGAGGTGCAGAGGGTTTCGCGACGATCGCGAGCCGAGGTGAGGGGCGCTCAATCGATTGCGCAGGTGGAACGGTTCGTAGGCAACAGTCTCGGCATGTGAGGGGTGCGCGGCGGGCTTTGTCGTCGCCATCGAAGTCGCTGTGGTGGTCGCCGACGCGCCTCCTCGACCCGGGTGAGCCGTGACGGAGTGCAAAGGCATCGACTCTGCCGCGCGAGCCGAGTCGCTTGGCGACACGGTGGCCGGGGCGAGGCCCACCGTGGCCGATGAGGCGATCGGGGTGCCCGCCCTGCGCGAGGAGCCTGTGGCTGCTGTCGTGGCTGCGGTCACGGCAGCGACCGTTGCGCTCGACACATCAGGACTCACCGGTGTCGGTAACGCGGCCACGTGGTGGGTCCAGTTCGCGCCATCCCACCATCGGCGTTGCGTCGCCATACCGGAGGCGGCAACTTCGACCGGATCGGCATACCACCCAGCGGGAACCGTGACAGCGGTCTTGCTGCTCATCGTCGCCTCCCTCGTGGTCCGGTTTGCCTGTCGGTGTGTGCGTGCCGTCGGAACCCCGGGTCGGCCAGCGCCGTGGTGGTTAACGCTCGAGGCTGAACACGCCCCAGTCGTCGACTTGCCAGGCGATCCACCCGTTGGATCGCTGCAAGCTCACCGTGATGACGATGGGATTGCCGTTGACGTCGGTGGAGGGGCAGCGCAACTGCTGACCGATAAACAACGGGGGGCTCGGCGGGCA
>JAYUKK010000295.1:0-7516 GCA_043764515.1 Microbacterium sp. | reverse complement strand
TTGCGAGTTTTGCGCTGAGCGGTTGTGTCCCAATCGGTCCAGACCCCTCCACTGTTGCCCCGATAGCGCTCCAGCGAGGCAGCGGGGACCTAATGATCTCGTTCTGCGACTCGTTCACCGTCGAGGAAGTCGTGATTGAACAGCGAACCGTGGTCGAGGGTGGTGTCGGTGATTGGGTCACAGTGTTTGAGGGCACCGTCGGGCAGAGGCTCGATCGTCTCGACACACTCCGACTGCCGAGCGGTGCAACGGACGTTCCTTCGGTCTCCCGCCTCAGTGAAATCGACTACTCTCGTGGCACACAGTTCTACGTTGGTGTTCGCGATGGTGTTGGTGGCGGGTTCAGCGGCCAGTTCGAAAGCCCTGGCGACTCTTGGGCAAGCGACGCCTGGTTGCCGACCCAAGGCCCATTGAGCCAAGAACCCTGCGCACACTGGGACGCGCTAACTAGGTAGCCATAGTTTCGTCTGGGCGTGATTCAGCCCCGCTCTGCTGATGTGCCTTCGGAGTGACTCTCTCGGACGATTAAGGAAGTCCCATGCCTTCTTGGGTCAGTAGTGCTGGCGTGCCTGCAGGATGATGACCTGGTCGTCCGTGACGTAGTAGACCAGGCGATTCGTGTCGTCGATACGTCGTGACCACGCGCCGCTCAAGATGTGCTTGAGCGGCTCCGGCTTGCCGATACCGCCGAACGGGTCGCGCAGCGCATCGGTGATCAATTGGTTGATGCGCCGGAGCGTCTTGCGATCCTGTGTCTGCCAGTACACGTAGTCCTCCCATCCGTTCGGATCGAAGGAGACAGTTCGACTCATGCCCCGACTGGTCTACAGGTCGACGAGGTCGTGCTGCTCGAACTCTCCACGGCGTGCGCGTTCGATCGAGGCGAGCAGGCGTTCGGCGCTCGCCGGGTTGCGCAGCAGATAGGCGGTCTCGGTCATCGCGTCGTAGTCGGCCTTCGACAGGATGACCGCGTTTCCATGCTTGGAGACAACCTCGACGGCGGTGTGGTCGTCATTCACCTGCTGGATAAGCCCGAATAGCGTTTTGCGCGCTTCGGTGGCGCTGATCGCGGTCATGGTGTCCTCCTGGATGGTACTGAATAGCGTACCACTCAAGGTGTCGATCGTTGATGGCGACCAAGCACTGAGAGCAAATCCCGATTTCGAGCCAGACTTAGGTCGTGGATTCAGTGGTCGGGGTCGTCTTTGCTCTAGTCACAATCGGCGTAGGTGGCCACTTCTTCGCGCGCGCCGACTCCCTTTCCGGGTTCATGACGGGGGTCTTCTTTGGGGACGACGTCGAGGAGCAAAAGACGACGTTGCTCGCCTGGGCGCTTCGAGTGATCGCTACGCTAATCATGGCCTCGGCCTCCATCGTCCTGTTGTTTAGTGCTCTCGGTCTATTCAGGTCCGCGTAGATTCTGACTCAAGGGGGTGCCGCACGTGAGGACATCGCGCCGGCTCAAATTGGTGAAGACAACAGCAGTCGCTGGACTGGTGGCGGCAACGTTGACACTCGCGTCGTGTACGCCTCTGTCCACCATGAGAGCGAGCATTGTCGGAGGGCAGCCGGCCTTCGCTGTGTGCGACGATGCGATATCGAACGGAATCTGGGTCAGCGCATTCGATACCGCGGCGCCAGATTCCGCCGAGCTCACTGATGTTTGGTATCTCTTCAGTCTCGAGACGGCGATCGAAGAAGGCACCATCATCGTGCTGGGTGAACCGCTGGAAGGATTTCGTGAAGACCTGGCATTCGACCAGCGGTTTCTCGACGACACGCTCAGTTACGTACACGTGCAGATTCGCGAGACTCGCGGGTCGTCTTACTCCGGGAGTTTCACGCTTTCGGACTTGGCCGAAGGATCATGGATGGACACCGAGGGTCGACTGCACTCGGAACCGTGCTGACGCATCGGCCCACACGAACCCTTTGGGGGATCTCCCAGAAACAGCCCTATTGCGCGGCGCTGCTCGCCGGTACTCTTGAGAGAAACTTTGGTGTCTGCCACGAGGGTTCGTTCGAGGGGGGAACATCAATGTCGATCGAGGAAAAAACCGCGCGAACCCATTGGTGGGGTAACCGCACCAAGCTCACGATCGCTCTCGCGGTCGCCGGCGCACTCGTGCTGGGGGGCGGAGCAGCGAGCGCTACGGTCGTGTCTCTGCAGGTCGCTGCGGCCGAACAGGCGGAGGCAGAACGAGTCGCCGCTGCGGCGTACAAGACGGCGGTGACGCAGCACAACGACGTGATCGCTTCGGGCAACGCGCTCGTGAAAGACCTGCGCGCATCGCTCGTTGTCGGAACGGGGCTGGTCGACCAGGCGGCGATCGATGAGGCAACCCGCCTCGCCGAGTTTCTCTCGCTGACCCTTGCCGCGACGAAGACGTCCGAATCCACCGAAGAGCTTCAAGAACAGATCGACGCGATTGCGGCGGCGATCGTCGAGGCCCAGGGTGGTCTGAAGAACATGGCCTCCCTCGCCACGTCAGCAGCTGAGGCGAGGCTCGCCGCGGCGAGCCTCGCGGGCGAGCAGATTCGTCAGAAGGTCATCGACGCGCTGTCGGCGCTCACTGCTGCCGGAGAGGGTGACAAGGGCACCGCCGATGCGCTGGCAGCTCTGGCAGCCGCACTTAAGTCTGCCGAGGCTTCGCACCAGGCGGCCGTCGCCGCTCAGGATGCCGAGAACAGCAAGCCGATCACCGAATCGAAGCCGCCCACAAAGCCTCAGCCCGACAAGACCGAGAAGCCGGTTGACACGACCGGTTGGTACACGAAGGAAGAGGCGTCAGCGGCCGTCATTGCTGCCCACAGCGCGGTGCCCTGGTACGACGGTTGCGTGAAGGTCGGCGACGGGTACTGGTATCGCAGTGGCGGCTCGCCGTCATCGCCCCCGGCTCCGCCGGCAGTGACCGGCGCGCTTGGCTTCAAGGTCGAGATCATCAACGCCGAAAAGGCATGGGTCTACTACTACGACTGCCCCACCATTTAGCAGACAGAGCTCGACGACCCGGTTCGCCGGGTCGTCGAGCTCTTGCTAGCGGTACGCGCGCAGGTACTGCGGCGGCGTGCCGACAGGCGCGCCCTCGACCTCGGCGCCGAGTTCACGCGCGAAGCGCAGGGGCGCGTGCGGGTCGCGCATGAACTCGCGGCCCATCATGACGGCGTCGGCCTGGCCGGTCGCGATGATCTCTTCGGCCTGCGCGGCCTCAGTGATGAGCCCGACGGCGTTGACGGGCACGTCGCCCTCGCGGCGCACGGTCTCGGCGAACGGCACCTGGTAGCCGGGGCCCACCTCGATGCGGGCACGCACGAGTCCGCCGGTGGAGATGTCGAAGAGGTCGGCCCCAGCATCCTGCGCCCACGCGGCGACGATGGCGGTGTCGTGCTCGTTCCAGCCCGCCACTCCCGACTCAGCGAGGCCGTTCGCCGCGAGCCAGTCGTCGTCAACCCAGTCGGTGGCCGAGAAGCGCACGAGAATCGGCACGTCGACGGCCGCGCGCACGGCGCGCACGATGTCGAGCAGCAGGCGCGCGCGGTTCTCGAGGCTTCCGCCCCACTCGTCGTCGCGCTGGTTCGACAGTGGAGAGAGGAACTGGTGCAGCAAGTAGCCATGGGCCGCATGGATTTCGACGAGATCGAAGCCGGCGGCAACGCTGCGGCGAGCCGAGTCGGCGAAGGCGACCACGACATCCTGAATACCGGCGGCATCGAGCGCGACGGGTTCGGCGTATCCGTCGAAGGCCACCGCCGACGCTGACACCGATTGCCAGCCACCCTGCTCGATGGGCACCGTGCCGTGGCCCGTCGCGCCATGGGCCATCGCGCCCCACTCGGGAAAGACCGAGGCCTTGCGGCCGGCATGCGCGAGCTGGATGCCCGCCGCGGCTCCTTGCGAGTGGATGAAGTCGACCACGCGCGACCACGCTTGGGCCTGCGCGTCATTCCAGATGCCTGTGTCGTGCGGACTGATGCGCCCCTCGGGGTTCACGGCGGTCGCCTCGGCCATGACGAGTCCCGCGCCGCCCGCGGCGAACGACCCCAGGTGCACGAGGTGCCAGTCGGTGGGCACGCCGTCGGCGGTCGTCACGGAGTACTGACAGAGCGGCGACACCCACAGCCGGTTGCGCATGGTGAGCGAACGGATGGTCATGGGGGAAAACAATGCGGAGGTCACACAGTCAGTCAAGACCATCACGCCCGGGCGTATTCCGAGCGGGCCGAGGGTGACGGGGATACAGTGACCGCGTGAGCGAGATGCGCACCATCACCACGGCCGAGGTTGCCGCGCTGCTGCGCGTGCCAGGCCCGCACGATGACAAGTACTCGCGCGGAGTCCTCGGCATGATCACGGGCTCGACGCGCTACCCGGGCGCCGCGGTGCTCGGCGTCGAGGCGGCACTGCGCACGGGTCTCGGCATGGTGCGCTACCTCGGCCCCGAGAGGGCCGCGGATCTGGTGCTCCAGCGTCGCCCCGAGGCCGTCACCGCTGTAGGTCGCGTGCAAGCTTGGGTTCTGGGGTCGGGCATGGATTCGGGTGATCTCTCGGCAGCTGAAGGCCCCGATGCTGAGTCGGCCGATCGGTTGCAGGCGGCGTTCGCGAGCGGCTACCCGCTCGTCGTCGACGCGGGAGCCCTCGGCGCTCTCGGCTCGGCGCGCGGCCCCGCGATCATCACGCCGCACGCGCGCGAGCTCGCTCGGCTCACGGGCGGTGACCTCGAGACCGTACTCGCCGACCCCGAGCGTGCAGCCCGCGACGCCGCCGAACAGCTCGGTGTCACGGTGTTGCTCAAGGGCTATGCCACGCACGTGGTGGCGCCCGGTGAGCCCATGCTGGTCGCACGCTCAGCAACTCCGTGGCTCGCGACGGCCGGGGCGGGGGATGCCCTCGCGGGCATCCTCGGCGCCCTCGTTGCCACGCACGCGGCCGTGGGTCCGCTCGATCTCGCCCACCTCGCGCGCCTCGGCGCCGCCGCGGCCGTGGTGCACGGGCTCGCCGCCCAGCGCGCCTCGGCCGGAGGGCCCGTCACCGTGCTCGACGTGTGTGCCGCGGTGCCCGCGACGATTGCGGCGCTGCTGCGCGGTCGGGGCGACTGAGCGCGAGCATCCGCCGCAGTACGCTCGATGTCATGCCGCTTTTCGCTGACCGCCTCGCGCGGGTTCGGCGCATCGCTGTCACGGCGGCGGGCAGTGCGGTCAGCCTCTGGCTCGCATTCGCGGCCGTGCACTTGTGGCTCGGCTACCTCAATCTCTATGGCCCCGGCCTGCCGATGGGCGATGTCACCTACGTCTACCTGTTCTGGGTCGAGCGCGGCGTGCTGGCCAACGAGTGGGTGGGCATCGACACCGCGTGGGTCTATCCGCTGCTTGCGCTCGTGCCGATGCTCGTCGCGTATCTGTTCGGCCCCGACCTGTACGGCACCACGTGGCTCACGATCGTCATGGTGCTCAACGCCGTAGCCCTCATCTCGATCATCGGCGTTGACGAGCGCGCTCGTCGCGCCGCCGTCGCCTGGTGGTGGATGCTCTTCCTCTTGGCTGTCGGCCCCATCGCGCTCGGTCGCATTGACGCCGTCACGGTGCCGGTCGCCATGGTCGCGGTCATGCTCATCGCTGATCACCCGAAGTGGGGCGGCGCCCTGCTCGCGGTCGGTGCCTGGATCAAGATCTGGCCCGCCGGCCTGTTGCTCGCCGCGCTGGTTGCCCTGCGCAGCCGGGGCGCGGTGCTGCTGTCGGCGGTCGCCGTGACGATGCTCGTAGTGGCGGCGGGCCTCGCATTCGGAGGCGCCTCAGCGCTGCTCACGCCGATCACTCAGCAGACGGGCCGCGGGTTACAGGTTGAGTCGCTCGTGTCAACTGTGTGGCTCTGGGCGGCGGCCGCGGGTGAGTGGGCCGCGCGCGTGTACTACGACCAGGGCATTCTCACGTGGCAGGTCTTCGGCGAGGGCTCTCAACTCGCGGCCGACCTCATGACGCCCGTCCTGGCGCTCGTCGTGCTCCTCATCGTGGCGCTGGGCCTCGTGGCGATGCGAAGGGGAGTCGACGAGGTCGAGCTGTTTCCGGTGCTGGCCCTCGCCATGGTTATGGCGCTCATCACCGTCAACAAGGTGGGGTCTCCGCAGTTCGCCACGTGGATCGCCGTGCCCATCGTGCTGGGTCTCGCGTGGCAGCGCTGGGGTGGGATCTCGTTCCGCGTGCCCGCCGTGCTTGCCCTCGTGACCGCGGCCCTCACTCAGATTGTCTACCCCGTGTTCTATGGGTCTCTCCTATCGCTCGACCCGCTCATGCTCACGGTGCTGTCGGCGCGTAACCTGCTCTACGTCGCGTTGCTCGGCTGGGCGGTGTGGCACCTCCTCGCGCTGTGTCTCCGACCGCGTGCGCTCGAGCCGGTCGCCACGTTCACTGCCTCTGAAGGAGCATCCTCATGATCGTCGCGTTCTCGGTGGCCCCATCGGGCGGTTCGGCGTCAGATTCGGTGCACGACGCCGTTGCCGCCGCTGTGCGTGTGGTGCGCGAGTCGGGCCTGCCCAACCGCACCTCGTCGATGTTCACTGAGATCGAGGGGGAGTGGGACGAGGTGATGGATGTCGTCAAGCGCGCCACCCTCGCCGTGGCCGAACACGGCACGCGCGTGTCGCTCGTGCTCAAGGCCGACTACCGCCCCGGTCACACGGGCGAACTCGATGGCAAGGTGCAGCGGCTCGAGGCTGCGCTCGAGGCTGGCCACGGAGAGAGCGCGTGAGCGTTTCAACCGCCAGTGTTCCCATCATCGATGAGGCCACCGCCGCTGCCTACGCGCGACAGCAACGCGAGCACGACGAGGCCCACCGCCGTGCGCACGGGGGTGCTGAGCGTCGACCGATGAGCCGTGGCCGCGTGTATGCCGCGCTGCTCGCCCTCGCGCTCGGCGGCTTCGGCATCGGGTCGACCGAGTTTGTCGCCATGGGGCTACTGCCCGAGATTGCGCGCGATCTGCTCCCGGGGCTCTACGCCACCAACTCGGAAGAAGCAATCGGTCAATCAGGGTGGGTTATCACGGCCTACGCGCTCGGAGTGGTGGTCGGGGCTCCGACCATCGCCGCGTTCGCCGGCCGCGTGCCGCGCCGACGCTTGCTTTTGTGGCTGGCTGCGGCCTTCACGATTGGCACCGTTGCCTCGGCCACTCTGCCGACTTTCGAACTCGTGATTGCGGCGCGATTTATCTCAGGCCTGCCGCATGGTGCGTACTTCGGCGTCGCCGCGCTCGTCGCCGCGAGCCTCATGGGTCCGGGTAAGCGTGGTCAGGGCGTTGCACTTGTGCTCAGTGGCCTGACCGTGGCGACCGTCATCGGCGTGCCGATCATCACGGCCGTCGGGCAAGCCTCGGGCTGGCGCGCGGCCTACCTGCTGGTTGCCGCCTTGTTTGCGGCGACCTTTATTGCCGTGCGCATCCTCGTGCCGTGGCAACCCGGCGACGCTAACTCGACGGTTCGCACCGAGCTCGCCGCCTTCGGCAGCCTGCAGGTGTGGGTGGCCG
>JAYUKK010000294.1:0-7543 GCA_043764515.1 Microbacterium sp. | reverse complement strand
ACCGGTCGACCGTGAGAGATCCGTGTGGGCAAGCACGTCGTAGTTGAACCGATCCTTCGCGAAGATGTTCGTGGTGAGGTTCGCGTTGTAGTTGGTCCAGTTCTCAGCGAGCTTCTTGGGCGCGAGCACCAGCACCGACTTGTTGCGCAGTTCGTAGTACTTGATCACCGCGAGCGCCGTGAAAGTCTTTCCGAGGCCCACGCTGTCAGCGAGGATGCAGCCGTTGTAGGTCTCGAGCTTGTTGATGATGCCCGTCGCGGCATCTCGCTGAAAGTTGTAGAGGCTGTCCCAGATGACGGTGTCTTGGTAACCGGTCAGGTCATTGGGAAGCACGTCTTCGTTAATGTCGTCAAGAAACTCGGCGAAGAGGTTGTACAGGATGAGGAAGTAGACGCGCTGCGCCGAGTTCTCTGCGTACACGGCAGCGATGTGCTCGCGAACAGCCTCCGTGACGTCATCCAGTTGTTCTGAGTTGTCCCAGATTTGGTCGAACAACCGCAAGTAGGTCGCTGCCGAAGGCGCCTCGTCGAGCTTTGTAACGACATTGGAAACGGCGTTGCCGCGCTCGTAGCCCAAGTCGGCAGACGTGAAGCCCTGGATCGGCTGATAAACGGCTCGATCGTCGACCACCGCGAACTGCTGCATCGGAGCGCCCGTGCTGTTCGACCGAAACGACACTTTCCGGCGGACCCAATCGGCACACTCGCGGGCAATGGCCCGCTGCGTCAGCTTGTTGCGGAGCCGAATCTCGAACTCGGACCCGTACAGCGTGGATTCGCGACTCGCGTCACGTCGTACCTCGAACAACCGGCGTTCAGGCGAAGGCTTGTCAGTGGCTTTCGCGGTGTTGAACGTTGGCGAGGTGAAGATGAACTGCAGCTCGTCGATCGACTCGAGCTCGCGCTTGAGCGCCTCGAAAGCGTAGATGGAGAAGGTCGACGCAGCGATCCTGAGGCGGGAGCCGGGCTTCAACTCGGCCTTCAAGTCATCACCCAAAACGTCATTGACGTTGTCGATGATCTTCACTGGCGCGCGCTCCGGGCTTCTGGGATCGGCTTCGCGGCTGAGCCAGTCACCCGCGTTGGTTCATCGGCATGCCGACTATTGCCATTCTTGCCGATCGTGAGATGCGGTCAATACACCCCAATCGAGTGCCGCGAGGTGAGCACGCGTGGGCCACGGCGCCTTCGAACATCAAGAAGCCTTTGAACCTTGACCATCGTGACGTTCCAGCTAGAGTTCGAAAGCGAGCGACAATCGTGAAAGCTGGCTCAGAACTGCGAGGCTGAGGCCGAAACCTCAACGGACTCGCCCACGTTCGAATAGGAGACCCACCTATGCAAATCGCAGACGTCAAGTCACCCGATGAGACTGTCGGTTACGACGACGATCTCCTCCTCAAGATTCGCGCTGGAGTGGTGTCCGTGCTGATTCGCGGCCGAAACGCCTGGCACTCGACCTGGGTGAGGCACTACTTCAAGAATGCCGCCTTGTACTCAACGAACCAGAGCGCTCGAGTCGGCGCAGAGCGCCTCCGTGGGCCGGGCAACGTCTTCTACATCTCAGAAACTCCGGCTCTGCTGCTTCAAGGAGAGAAGCGGGGGCTCCTCATTTGTGACTCGAACTCTGCCGCGCCGTTTACGGACTTTATGGGCGATCAGCAAAGGATTCGTGGAGAGGAGAACGATCGATGGATCGATGGCCTCTATCCAGGTGTATCCCTCTGGGACGCCTTCGAAACGTTCTCGCTGCAAAGCGAGTTCTGGCGTCACGGGTCCAGGAGCCAGTACAGCCTCAAGTTCGGAGAGGTGCCCTCTGACTTTGCTTTCGTCGAAGGAGAAGGTCTGTTGCTCTCGTGGAAGTCTTACGCACAAGGCGGGACCTACCCGCTCGGGTGGCAGAAAAGTGGTCCTGGATTCTCCCGGCAAACTGAGTCAGTCGGCCGCGTCATCGCGTACTGGGACTCGCGGCTGAGTGAAGTGGCACCCTTTGCCGGCCGGAGTGCTGAAGTCGGCAGCGCTGATCTGGCTAGGTATCGCGAGGCCGCACTCGGAGCGGTACCGAGATCAGTGTGGAGGGCAGAACGACTCCGTCAAACAAGAGAGGCGCGACTTTCGATCTCGGATGCTGAGGAGGTCGCCGCGGAAGCCTCGCGTTTGAGTTTCGAAGCTCGAGTAGCGGTGTACCGGGCGCGCACCGCCGTCGCGAGCGCGAAGCTTGCCTTCCTCAAGCCGGCGGACACATCATCGGGCATCCGCGAGCAGATCAGGGCCGCCGAAACTGCCGAAGAGGAACTAGCCGTTGCGGAAACGCGTTTCACGCAACTTGAAGATGAAGACCGAGTGGCTCGCAAGGCGCTCGAGATCAAGAGAGCCGAGCTTCGTTCTTCGGGCTTGTGGCCATGACAACGATTTGCGCGCAACTTCCTCGTCGTGCCTCACCTACGACTACCAGACGCTCGTTTTCTCAGGCTCGACCTTGGCATGGCCTTGTTGTGCGGAACGCATTGCGCTGAATCCCTGGATACGTTGAAGACTCACCGGAAGGAGCATCCATGCCCCGTCGTTTTTTGGTGGAGCGCGCAGGCGAGCACTTCGATCTCGTCGAGTCGCCCGCACCGAGCGAACACCACCTGCAGGAGGTCATGAAGATGAACCCGCAGCTCATCCCCGCCGACGACCTCGGGCTTGATGGCGACCTGCTCGTCATCGGGCGCGAGACCTCGCTGGCTTCTGGCGCCATCGACCTGCTGTGCCTCGCCTCGTCGGGCGACGTGGTGCTCGTCGAATTCAAGACCGGGCCGCAGAACCCCGACTTCAGGCATGCGCTCGCGCAGCTGATCGACTATGGCTCAGACCTGTGGCGGCTATCGGTCGACGACTTCGATCGCGGAGTCGTGCAGCGCTTCTTGCGCGGCGGCCACGCACCCGAGCACCTCGCCGGTTGCCACGACCTGCGCGACGCGATCGATCGCGCCGGGTGGAACCTCGACGACGAGGCGACGGATGCTCTTCTCGAGCGCCTCGCCGACGTGCTGCAGTCGGGCGACTTCCACTTTGTGGTCGCAGCGCAGAGGTTCACCGAGACGATGCGCACGAGCCTCGAGTACATGAACGCCACGATGAGATCGGGGCGCTTCTTCTTGGTGGAGATTGTGCAGTTGTCGGGCGCGGAACTCACCGCCCACGCGGCGCAGGTCGTCGCATCGCCGGGTCGGCGGACGACTGCGACCAGCCGCTCGAACACCACGACCGACGAAGTGGAGTTCTTGGCTTCGATGGATGATGCCGAGTATCGCGATGCATTCCGCGACTTCCTCGCCGGCTGCAGTTCGCTCGGGCTTACCCTCGCGTGGGGATCGAAAGGGCTCTCCATCCGCATGCAGACCCCCGACCAAAACTTGCCGATCTCGATCGCGTGGGGGCTGCCGGAGACCACCAGCTGGCAGGGCCTGAAGCACCTGTCGGTGGGCATCGATCGAACGTCGCTGGCCAGAACCCCGAGCGTCGCGCAAGCCGTTGAGCGCTATCTCGTTGCGATCGAAGCGATTCCTGGTGGGCGGGCGGCGAACTCAAAGATTTCCGCTCGCAGCTTTGACGCCGCCACGGCTCCCGCTGCGGTGCCCGCCATCATCGACGCGATCACCGCGCTCGTTGAAGAGGTTCAGCAGCTGAATTAGCCTTCCTTCTCCAGAACCACGAGCCGGTCGGTCGCTCGCGACGCCCCCACATAGAGCAGGTCGCGGTGGTACTCCTTCGACAGGTCAACGTCGGTCAGAATCACCGCGGGCGCCTCGAGGCCCTTGAACTCGTGGATGCTCCCCCACCGAATGCGCGTCGCGTCGTCGATGCTCGTGCCGAGGCGTGAGGTGAGGCGGGCATCCGTCGCCTCGCCACGGTGTCGAGCCAGCCCGGTAGCCTCGGGCACACCATAGAAGGAGCATCCATGCCCCGTCGTTTTTCAGTCGAGAGCGCAGGCGAGCGAGTCAATGCTCGAGTTTGAGACAGCCGCCGCCGATATTCGCGGTGAATACCGGTACACGCTCACGCGTGTGTGGGCCGCGAATCTGCCCATGATCACGTTCGTCTTGCTGAACCCGAGCACCGCCGACGCCGTGCAGCTTGACCCGACCCTGCGGCGATGCGTGGGTTTCTCGAAGCGCGAGGGGTTCGGGGGGATGGCGATCCTCAACCTCTACGCGTTTCGCGCGACTGACCCGCGCGTGATGCTGGCGGCGCCTGACCCTGTGGGGCCGGACAACGATCGCGTACTCGCCGAGGCCACGGGCATAGTCGTTGCGGGGTGGGGAGCCAACGCTGCTCCGGAGCGGGTGACTCAGGCCTTGGCACTTCTGCCGCCACTCCGCGCGTTGGGCGTCACAAAAGACGGGCACCCTCGACACCCGCTTTACGTGCCTCGCGACGAACCGCTGATCGAGTGGTTTCCGCAACGAAGCAACGTCGGCCCGGGACGGTAGCTTCGGGCACCACAGGCAAGTGAATAACTAGCGCGCCAACTCAGCACAATGCCTAAGGTGCGAGGGTGATTCGCATTGAGAAGTTGGCCGGCCAGGACCGATCGCGATTCGACTGCGGGGTCGCCCAGCTCAACACCTGGCTGACCACGCAAGCGTCACAGCAGCAACGCAAAGACAATGCGGTGACGTTCGTAGCCTTGCACCCAGACGACGGTCGCGTCGTGGGCTACTACTCGTCATTGACATACCGGCTCGACCTCGATGAGGCAGCGGCCGCCTTCGGCGCGGGAGTTCGACGGTTTCCGGTGCCAGCCATTCTTCTCGCCCGGTTAGCGGTGTGCCGATCTGCTCAAGGCGCGCGCGTCGGAGAACAGCTGCTGGTGCATGCCTTGCGGGGCGCGACAAAGGTTGCAGCACACGTCGGGGTCGAACTCGTCGTGGTGCACGCCATCAGCGACTCGGCTGTCGAGTTCTACGCGCACTATGGTTTCACCCGGTTCATCGACCTCGATCGCAGCCTGCTCATCACTCTGCGCGCCATCCGCAAGCTCCTCGATTGAGGGTTATGCACAGCACGACCCGGCTTGTCGACCGTACATACATTGGGTGTACACTTCCGCCATGACAACCACGCAGGCCCGGATCAACATGCGTGTCTCTCCCGACGTTCTCGACCAGATCAGGGAGGCGGCACGACTTCAAGGCCAAGACCTCACCGCCTTTGTGCTGGGTTCAGCCATGTCGAGCGCTCGCCACGTGTTGCTCGAAGATCGGGTGCTCAAGCTCAGCCCCGCTGACGCACTACTGGTTGAACAAGCTCTGGAGTCTGACGAGGCGCCGCCACAACGCTTGGTCGAAGCTTTCGCGCGGCACCGCGCCGCGAACACAGCCGACTAAGGCTTCCCCCGAGTTCGGCGAAACCTTCAACCACGAGTCGCCCAAAGTTCCTGCGATTGGGGAGTAGACCGAGACCTGGTTGCCCGACCCGACGGCTCAGTGTCGACACACTAAACCGCTCGATCAGCCTCCAGCACCACAAGCCGGTCGGTCGCGCGCGACGCCCCCACATAGAGCAGATCGCGGTGGTACTCCTTCGACAGGTCGACGTCAGTCAGAATCACCGCGGGCGCCTCGAGGCCCTTGAACTCGTGGATGCTCCCCCACCGAATTCGCGTCGCGTCGTCGATGCTGGTGCCCAGGCGTGAGGTGAGGCGGGCATCTGTCTCCCCACAACCAGCAGCGCGGTCAGCGAGAGCCTGGCCGGCCGCCGAGCGCTCGCGCGCGTAGGGCGACAGAATCACGAGTTCGCGCACCGTGAACGGCTCAGAGAGGATGCGCTCCACCGCGTCGGCGAGCAGCGCCTGCTGCTCGGCCATGGTTGTGAAGGTGTGGCGCTCGACCGACACCTGGTCGTCGTCGCTGCGGCGGTGCTCGCTGTAGAGGGTCGGCTCGCCGATGAGCTCGGCCACGAAACGCGCCACCTCAGGAGTCGTGCGCACGTTCGAGCGCAGCTGCAACTGCACGAGGCCCGGAATGCGGCGCAGTATGGTGGCGCGGGGCGTGGGCGCAGCATCCGTCGCCGCATCGCCACCGGAGGGCGCCGCAGCGGCGCTGACCTCGCGCCGGCGGTAGATCACCTGGTGGTCGAAGTCTCCGGTGATGAAGACGGGCGCCTGCGCGAGGCCGCCGACCATGAGCGCGTCGAGCACGTCGAGGTAGGGCTCGAGCGCCACATCTTGCGCCTCGTCGACGACGAGGTAGTCGAACTGCGGGCCCAGCTCGAGCGCCGCGTCGAGCGCCTGCTCGGGCAGGGTCACGTCATACCAGTCGGCCTCGACGCGTCCGCTCGCGAGCTTGCGCTGCGCCTCGTTCTTGCCGGCGTGACGGTCGACCACGTGCGCCATGAGCGAGTGGATGCGCCGCACCTCAATGCCCTCACCGCACAGCTCGGCGAGCTTCGCTTCGATGAGCCGGTTGAAGACGACGACCAGCGTGCGCTTTTTGTCGACGGATGCCCGGCGCGCCGCCTCGGCGGCCACCCACGTCTTGCCCGACCCGGCCGGGCCCTCGACGAGCAGCCGCGGGTTGGATCCGACCACGTCGAGAATGCGCACCTGCTCGGCCGTGAACTGGGCTTGCTCGGCCTCACGGCGGCGCGCGAGCTCTTTCGCGCTGAGCTCGGCGACGAACCGCGGAGTCAACAGCTCGACGACGCGCGCGGTGTGCTCGGGGTCGGGCTGGCCGGAGACGCGGCGGTATCCGCTGATGGTTTCGGCGAGGTGCTCTGAGGCCTTGTTGAGCGTGCGGATGACCGCGCCGGCGGCGTTGCCATGGGTGAGGTCGGCGGCATCCAGCAATTGCCAGTCATGCCAGCCGATGCTCTTTGCGAAGGTGTTCTTGCTCAGCTGCGTGAGCCACGCGGCGTGAAAGACCGGGTAGCCGACGGGCCCGGATCCGCGTGACTCGAGGTACTCGATGATCGAGTGCTGCGCGCCGGACGCCTGCTCGAAGGGGCTGCGCGTGACCCAGTCGCGGCTGCCGTAGCGCCAGCGGCCGTCGCCGTCGGCCTCGATGCTCTCGTGCGACTTCACTTCGATGACGAGGATGCCCTGCTCGGGCGCCACGACCACAAAGTCCGCTTCGCCCTGCACTTGGCTCACGTGCTTGGCGATCTCGAGCGAGTGGAACACGACCCAGTCGCTCGTCGTGGGGTCGTCGCGGAGTGCCGCGAACACCGCGTGCTCGCCGGGCGGGGCGTCGTCGCCAATCGTCGGCGGGATCATGCGGGCCATGACGTGAGCCTACGTCGCGGGTGTGCTCGCGGCGAGCGTGCGCTCGAACCCGCGCGAAGCGGGCTGCCTCGAACGGCTAGTCGTCAACCTTCGGCACGAACCACGGCGGGTACACCGCGACCTTCGCGGTCACGCCCGCCGACTTGAGCAGGTCGCGCACCTCGTCGCGGCGGCGGTCGTTCGCCACGGCCACGAGAGCCACAGTCGCGAGCGACACCGGGCCGGGCACCAGGGCCTCGGCGGCTTGCAGAGCTTCGGGGGTTCCGGCGGCGCG
>JAYUKK010000293.1:0-7568 GCA_043764515.1 Microbacterium sp. | reverse complement strand
CGACGGCGACGGTCGAGGCATCCACTGCCGCGGGCGCAAAATCGCGGGCGTCGTCGGGGCCCACCGATACCTCGATTACCGGCCCCCACGTGTCTCCGTTATCGGTGCTCGTCGCGGCGAACAGCACTGGATCATCCCAGAAGACGACGAGCTTCCCGGGCGAGGGAGACACGACCGTGGTGTAGCGCGAATTGGCGAAATTACTTCCCACGTAGTCGGGAGCGACGGTCACGACAGCAGCCCACGTCACGCCTCCGTCAGTGCTGCGCCGACTGTGGATGGTGTGTCCCACATCAAAGTAGAACTCTTGGAAGACCACGACGATGTCGTCCTCGCCAACGGACGCGAGGCTCGCCGTTCCATAGGAGTTCCTGTCCTGCGTGATGTACTCGCCCGCGCTCCACGTCGTGCCGCCATCTGTCGTCGAACTCGCGCGCTTGTCGAAAGAATCTTCAGACCACACCACCGTGAAGCCGAGGGCGCTCGACGAGCCGATCGCGGGATCGTCGACGTAGTTCTCGACCGTCGGCAACGCGAAGGGCGCACTCCACGTGCTGCCGCCGTCGGCGCTGATGACGACCTGGATGGCGCGCACGCCCGCCGTCTCCTCGACCCACGCCACGGCCAAGAGGCCGCTCGAGGTGATGCCGATCGTGGCGCGGAAGGCAGCGTCGCCGCCGCTGCCGAGTGCGACGGGGGTCTGCCACGTTGCACCACCATCTGTGCTCGACACAGCAGTGATTCCGACCGTGTAGCTCTCGACGACGGTCGTGATAGTGCCGTCGGGCGCGGTCACCGTGCCGACAGTGTCACCCTGGTCGGCGGTTATCGCGACGGGTGTTGACCACGTTGCCGACGCGGCGATGGCCGGAGCAGCACCGAGGCCGACAAGGGTGACGATCGCGGTCGCAGCCAGGGCCGAAAGGATCCGGCGACGGCGGCGAGCGGGGGCGGAAGCGGGGGCCATGAGAAGTCCTTACGGTATGCACGACGAAAGGACTTCGTGCCTATTCGAAGGTAGGCGAACCAGGTTCAGAAAACAAGCAGCCTCGTTCGGCACTTACGAGAACCGCACATCACGACTCAACCGTCGGCAGCCGCCAACTGCCCGCACGCACCATCGATCTCTTTGCCGCGGGTGTCGCGCAGGGTTGTCGGGATTCCCGAGTCTTCGAGGCGACGCACAAACTCGCGCATGACCGCGGGCTCGGAGCTGGTCCAAATCGAGCCGGGTGTCGGATTGAGCGGAATCGGATTGACGTGCACCCAGCCGCGCCCGCGCTCGTTGAGCTTCTGCGCCAGAAGGTCAGCACGCCAAGCGTGATCGTTCATGTCTTTGATGAGCGCGTATTCGATCGACACCCGGCGGCCGGTCGCGTCGAAGTAGGCACGAGCGGCATCTAGGGCCTCGTCGACCTTCCAGCGCGAGTTGACGGGAATGAGCTCGTCGCGCAGCTGGTCATCGGGCGCGTGCAGACTGAGCGCGAACGTCACCGGGATCTTCTCCTCGGCGAGCTTCAGGATGGCCGGCACAAGCCCGACCGTCGACACCGTGATGTGCCGAGCACTCATGCCGAGCCCGTTCGGCTGAGGTTCGACCATCGTGCGCAGAGCATCCAGCACCCGGTTGTAATTGGCGAGCGGCTCGCCCATGCCCATGAATACGATGTTGCTCACGCGCTCAGGGGTGGTCTCGCCGCGCTTCTTGCCGCCGAGCTCGCCCGCCGCGATGGCCGCATTGGCTTGCACGACCTGGTCGATGATCTCGGCGGTCGACATGTTGCGCGTCAGGCCGGCTTGACCGGTCGCGCAGAACGGGCAGTTCATGCCGCATCCCGCCTGCGAGCTCACGCACAGCGTGATGCGGCCCGGATAGCGCATGAGCACGCTCTCGACCAGGGCGCCGTCGTGCAGCTTCCACAAGAACTTGATGGTGTCGCCCTTGTCGGTGCGCAAGCGGCGCACCTCGGTCAGCAGGGGCGGCAGCATGCCCGCGACGAGCTCGTCGCGCTGCGCGGCCGGCAGGTCGGTCATCGCTGCGGGGTCGGTCGTGCAGTGGGTGAAGTAGTGGGTGCTGAGTTGCTTCGCGCGAAAGCCCGGCAGCCCCAACTCGATGACGCGAGCCGTGCGTTGTTCGGGCGTCAGATCGGCGAGGTGCACGGGCGGCTTGCCGCGCTTCGGCTCGGCAAATTGCAGCACCGGGCGCCCGTCGGGGCCCATCTTCTGCTGCCAGCCCTCGGTCGTCGGGCGCACTTGCGGCCGAGCATCCGCCGTCGATTTCGGGGTCGCGGTCGTGCCGTTGTTGCGGATGCCGCGCTCGGGTGCCATGCGTCCAGGGTACGCGTGTTCGGTCATCACATTGCTGATGCTCGGCGCTCACAGCCAGCGTCGTGGGGCAGCGATGCCGCTCACCGCGCGATCGGCGTGCTCGCGGATAAATTTTTGGGCGCCGTGTCGATTTCTTCGCGGCTCGTTCGACGCATTAGTGAGAGGGTCGTACCACGCGGCCCGCCAACGGAAGGAAGCACCCATGCCTCAATACATGCTCATCATGCGATCGAGCACCGCGGCAGAGGAAGCCAGTAAAGACCTCGACATGGAGGCGGTCATCAATGCCATGGGCGCCTACAACGAGTCGATGATGGAGGCAGGCGTCATGGTCGGCGGCGGGGGCCTGAGCGACGCTGCCGAAGGATTCGTCGTCGACTTCTCGACGAGTCCTAGCGTCGTCACCGACGGGCCGTACGGCGAAGTCCACGAGCTCTTCAACGGGTTCTGGACGATCGAGGTGGCCGACAAAAACGAGGCGATCGAGTGGGCCCGCCGCTGCCCGCTGGGCCCGGGCGCGAAGCTCGAGGTGCGCCGCTTGACTGATGAGAGCGACTTCGCCGACTTCGCCGACAACGAGTACATCCAGAAGGAGCAGGGCTGGCTTGACGAGCTGGCCCACAAGCGCGAGTCCTGATGCTCGAGGACCGCACCGCGCCGCCGGTGGGCGAGAACATCTCCGACCGGCTCGCGGCGGTGTGGCGGATCGAGGGCGCTCGCGTCGTCGCGACGCTCGCCGCGATGACGCGAGATGTCAGCCTCGCGGAGGATCTCGCACACGACGCATGCGCCGAGGCGCTGCGGTCGTGGCCCCGTGAGGGCGTGCCGCACAACCCTGGCGCCTGGCTCACCGCGGTCGGCAAGCGACGCGCGATCGACGCCTGGCGCCGCCGGGATGCGCTCGATGAGCGCTACGCGATGGTGGCCATTGAACTGCGTGAGCAGACCTCCGATGAGGTCGAGTTGATCGGTGATGGCGTGCTGCGCTTGCTGTTCATCGCCTGCCATCCCGTGCTCTCGTCGGAGGCCCAGTGCGCGCTTGCCCTCAAACTTGTCGGTGGGCTCTCGAGCGAACAATTAGCGCGGCTGTTTTTGGTACCCGTGCCGACCATGCAGCAGCGAATCGTGCGAGCCAAGCGCTCGCTCTCGGCGGCTGGCGTGCCGTTCGAGGCCCCGGACCCTTCAGAGTGGAAGGAGCGCCTCGACGGCGTGCTGCGCGTCGTGTACCTCGTCTTCACGGAGGGCTACGCGGCGACCGACGGCCAGCACTGGGTGCGTCGCGAACTTGCCGATGAGGGCGTGCGGCTCGGTCGTCGGCTCGTAGCGATGCTGCCGCGCGAGCACGAGGCACACGGTCTGCTCGCGCTCATGGAGCTGCAGTCGTCACGCTTCACGGCTCGGGTGGCCGCCGACGGCTCGCCCGTGTTGCTCGACGATCAGGATCGTTCGCGATGGGACCACGGTGCGATTCGGCGGGGTCGCGAGGCACTGCGGCGCGCGGATTCTCTGGGCCGCGGACGCGGACCGTACGCCCTGCAGGCCGCCATTGCCGAGCAGCATGCGGTTGCGTCGAGCATCGACACCACCGATTGGGCGGCAATCGTGCTGCTGTACGAGGTGCTCGGCCGCCTGGCCCCGAGCCCTGTGGTCGACCTGAATCGCGCGGTCGCTGTCGCGATGGCGGATGGTCCGGCGGCTGCGCTGCGCATCGTGAACGAGCTCGCGGCAACGAGTGCACTGCCCGGTTCGCACCTGTTGCCGAGCGTGCGCGGGGAGCTGTTGTCGCGACTCGGCCGCACTGATGAAGCACGCGTCGAACTCACTCGCGCCGCCGAGCTGGTCGGCAACGCGGCCCAACGAAGTGTGCTCGAACGTAAGCTGCGCGCACTCGATGCAGAGCATCCGACACGCTGATCAGCCGGCCAGAACGGCCTCGATCTGACCGGCGGCCGAGCTGAAGCCCTCGATCATGCCCATGCGGGTCACCAGGTCGAGATCATCGGCAGAGGTGTAGAAGAACACCACCGTCATGCGCGTGTGATGGTCATCGAGAGCCTCGAACTGCACATCGCACTCTCCCGCCGGCAGCGCGGGGTTCTCGGTGCCGTCGTCATGGCTGAATCCCTCGTCGAACCGAAGGTGCCAGGGGGCGTCGATCTCGGTCACCCGCATCCAGGCGGCAGAGACCTCACCGTTCGGACCGGTCATGTGGTAGCTCACGCGACCGCCGACCGTGAAGCTGTGCTCCGTGACCGAGGCCGGCCACTCTGGCGGCCCCCACCAGCGCTCAAGCTGCCGCGGGTCTGCCCACAGCTGCCAGACACGCTCGATCGAGGCGGCGTGTTCGGTGACGAACGTGAGGCTGTGCGCCTCGAGATCGGTCTGCGCGCTCATCACGGGCATGGATTGCTCCTTCAGCGGTCGGGATCCTCAGCGAGGATCGCGTCGATTGAGGCGGCACGGCGCCGCCACAGGGTCTCGTAGCGGTCGAGCAGAAGACGAGCGCGCTCGAGCGTCGCCGGCTCGGCGTGCACGATCTGCTCCCTCCCCCGGCGGTGCTTGACGACGAGGGATGCCCGCTCAAGCACCGCCACGTGTTTCTGCACGGCGGCAAAGCTCATGGCGTACTCCGAGGCCAGACTCGACACCGACTGCTCGCGCCCGATGACCCGGGTCACGATGTCGCGCCGCGTGGCGTCCGCGAGCGCATGGAATATCGCGTCGGCGTGGGCGTCGGCGTCGGCGTCGTTCATCGTCTCTAATTGCACAACCATTTGGTTGCACATTACCGATGACGCACTGGCTGGTCAACCGTGCGAACCCACCGGACCCGCAATACCCTGAGATGCCGTGTGCGGGCATTCCCCGACCCTGCACCGTCGCCCCTCACACCGCCTCTCTAGCACCCAGCACCCCAGCACCCCGCACCCCAGGAGCCCGTCGTGGACCGCATCACTCCCGGCATCATCGCGATCATCATCGGCGCAATCGTGGCCGTGCTGCTCTTCGTGCCGTTCGTGGCGGCGAGCTACCGGCTGCGGGGTGGCATGACCGTGGCGCGCACGATCGGCTGGGCGGCCCTGCTCGTGTCGTTTCTCTCGATCTGGACCTACACGATCCTCCCGGCCCCGGCGATCAGCGACGACTATCGGTGCTCGACGCCCAACCTCGATCTTCTCGCCGACATCCGCGACATTCTGCTCATCCAGCAGTCGGGCACGAGCCTCATCGCCAACGCGGCCCTGCAGGTGGTCGTGCTCAACCTCATCTTCTTCATGCCTCTGGGCTTTCTCGTGCGCTACCTGTTCGGCTGGGGCATCGCGCGCGCAGCCGTCAGCGGCCTCGTGGTGTCGCTCGCGGTCGAAACCACTCAACTCACCGGCATCTGGGGGCTCTACCCCTGCTCGTACCGGCTGTTCTCGGTCACCGACCTCACCCACAACACTCTCGGCGCCGTCATCGGTTCGCTCATCGCACTCGCTCTGCTGCGTCGTCGACAGGCTCTCGCGCTCTCGGTGGCCGAGCCCCGACCCGTGACCGTGGGCCGTCGTTTGCTCGGGATGCTCAGCGACGTGCTCGTCTTCAGCCTCGTGTCGCTCATCGCCGGCCTCGGGGTGTCACTGCTGCGGGCGCTCGTGATCGCCCCCGGCTCGCCCACGGTGACCGACCCGCTCGAGACCGCGCTCGGCATCGCGATCGGCCTCGCGGTCTATCTCGTGCCGGTGCTCGTGACCGGGACGACGATCGGCGAATCCGCGGTGTTGCTGCGAGCACAGGGCGGATGGCGGCCCACCCTGCTAGCGCGGCTGGTGCGGGCCACGCTCGGGCTCGGCGGAGTGATCGTGCTCAGTGAGCTCGTTCCCGTGGTGGGTGACGTGCTCTCGCTCGCACTTGTGGTGGCGATCATCGTGACTCTCGTGATCGACCGTGAGCGCCAAGGTCTCGCTGCGCGCGCGGCGGGGCAACGCGTGGTCGACGCACGCGAATCCGTCGACCGCTAGAACCCGCTAGTCAGTGCCGGAATCGAACGACGAGGCTTCGTTCGCCGCGTCGACGGCCTCGGCGAGAGCCTCCCGCTCGGCAGTCAGCGGCACTGCGTGTTCGACGACCTCGTCCGACTCCCCCGCCGTGATGCTGCCGACGAGTGCCGCCGTGGCCCCGCCGATGAAGCCCTGCGCGGCATACTGCTCGAGCCGCGCGCGTGAGTCGGCGATGTCGAGGTTGCGCATCGTGAGCTGCCCGATGCGATCGGTGGGGCCGAAGGCAGCGTCGCCGACGCGCTCCATCGAGAGCTTCTCGGGCGAGTACGACAGGCCGGGGCCGGTCGTGTCGAGGATCGTGTAGTCGTCGCCGCGTCGGAGGCGCAGGGTGACCGTGCCCGTGACCGCCGAGCCCACCCACTTCTGGATGCTCTCGCGCAGCATGAGCGACTGCGGGTCGAGCCACCGACCCTCATACATCAGGCGGCCGAGGCGTCGCCCTTCGGCGTGGTAGTTCGCGATGGTGTCTTCGTTGTGCACGCCATTGAGCAGACGCTCGTAAGCGATGTGCAGCAATGCCATTCCGGGAGCCTCGTAAATGCCGCGGCTCTTCGCCTCGATGATGCGGTTTTCGATCTGGTCGCTCATGCCCAAGCCGTGGCGGCCGCCAATGCGGTTCGCTTCGAGCACCAGTTGCACAGCATCCGTGAATGCGACGCCGTTGAGGGCGGTCGGGCGACCCTCAACGAACGTCACGGTCACGTCTTCGGTGACGATCGCAACCGACTCATCCCAGAAACGCACACCCATGATGGGCTCGACGGTTTCGAGCGAGACGTTGAGGTGCTCGAGCGTCTTGGCCTCGTGCGTCGCGCCCCAAATGTTGGCGTCGGTCGAGTAGGCCTTCTCGGCCGAGTCGCGGTAGGGGAAGCCGTGGGCGACGAGCCACTCGCTCATCTCTTGCCGGCCGCCGAGCTCGGTGACGAAGTCGGCGTCGAGCCAGGGCTTGTAGATGCGGAGGCGCGGGTTGGCGAGCAAGCCGTAGCGGTAGAACCGCTCGATGTCATTGCCCTTGTAGGTGCTCCCATCGCCCCAAATGTCGACGCCGTCATCTTTCATGGCGCGCACGAGCATCGTGCCGGTGACGGCGCGGCCGAGCGGCGTGGTGTTGAAGTAGGTCTTTCCGGCATTGCGAATGTGGAAGGCGCCGCACGCGAGGGCGACAAAGCCTTCTTCGACCAGGGCCGCTTTCGCGTCGAC
>JAYUKK010000292.1:0-7570 GCA_043764515.1 Microbacterium sp. | reverse complement strand
GGGTGGTGCCGCAGATCGGCCGTGATGTAGACATCGGCCGAGCGCACGGCGGCGTCCGTGAGTAACGAGTCCCCTGCTCCCCCGCAGACGGCGACGGTGCGAACCATGCGATCGAAGTCACCAGCAACGCGCACACCCGTCGCCGTTGCCGGCAGGATGCCCGCGAGGCGCCGCGCAAGGGCTCCGAGGCTGATCGGCTCGGGTAACGCGCCTACGCGGCCCAGACCGAGGCCTGGCGCGGTCTCGACGATGGGCCGAACATCCGCCAGCCCGAGGAGCGTCGCGAGGCGAGCGCTCGTGCCCGTCGCAACGATGTCGGCGTTCGTGTGAGCAGCAATCAGCGCACAGCGACCCCGGATGAGTCGAGCGACAAGAGAGCCCTTCGCCGTCGTCTCGGCCACCGTAGTGACGCCGCGCATGAGCAAGGGGTGGTGCACCAGCAACAGCCCTGCGCCTGCCTCAATCGCTTCGTCGACCGTGTCAGAAACGGCATCGACGGCGAGCATGATGCTCGAGACCTCAGCGAAGGGGTCACCGCTCAGCAGTCCCGGAGCATCCCAGGGTTCTGCCCCGCTCAGAGGCCAAAGCCGCTCAGTCGCGTGGATGATGTCGGCAAGAGTCGTCATGCGAGCGGCGCGTCGACGGGTGCTGCGTCTGCGGGCGTGCCCTCGATCGGGTCGAGCGCCCCGCTCGCCGCATCTGCCGCCAGATCAGCATCGGCGGCAGCCCGCTCGGCACGCTGAAGTCGTCGCAACGCAGGGATGCCGGCGACGATGGGCGTCAGCAGACCCAGCACGAGCGCCACGAGAACGCCCGGGTCGCCCATTGCGAGAGCACTGTCGCGATCGAGGCCGAGAACGGTGAACAGGTAGCCCTGCCATTGCACGCCGACCAGTGAGGCGGTGCTGAACCCCCAACCGATCGCGGTGATCACGAGCAACATCAGCAGGTTGACCCAGCGGATCGCCGGGTACACCCCACCGGAGCGCAGCAGAGACGGTGAGTGCACGCGTCGCGTGCGAATCATGGTCTCGGCGCCAAAGATTCCTGCCCACGCCGCAACGGGAACTGCAAGGGTCGTGACCACATCGCCAAAAAGCGCTGCCGCATCCGGCACGATGACGATGAGGGCGGCAGCGAGGGCCCCCGTGAGCATGATTGTGATGACGACGCCGGTCGGCCGCGACACGCGAATTCCGGCGGAGAGAAGTGCAAAACCTCCGGAGTACAGCGCCAGGGCCGCCGCGCTCATGAGCGACAGGGCGACGGCCGCTACGAGCGGAGCGGGGTACCACAGCGGCAGCATGCGCGATACAAGGTCGATGGGGTTTTGCGCGAGCCCCTCGGCGAGCACGGGGTTGGACGCCGCCAGAATCGCGCCCCAGCTGATCAGAAGGAACGCCGGAATCGTCGCTCCAAAGGCGCTAAAGAGCACCGCCGACGACCCGGAGGTGCCCTTGGCCTGGTAGCGAGCGAGGTCGCCGCTGCTCTGTGCCCAGGCAAGACCCACAACGCTAAAGACGAGCACGGCGCCACTCACGAGAAGAATCCAGTCGCCGTCGGGCAGAGCGAGAGCCGCATCGAGATCGACGTAGGACGCGGTGAGCACAATGAGGCCCACCACGAGAACGAGCGAGATGATACTCACGATCGCGCTGACGACCGCGATGAGGCCAAACCCGAAGCCCGCGACGATCGCGGCAAGCACGAGCCCGATCGACGCGGCCCCGACCGTCACTTCAAGCCGCCCGAGGTCACCGACCAGGCCCGAACCAACGAGCACTTCGGCGACACCGGCGGCGAGCATCCAGAGCAAGGCGGCAGCCCACGCCAGCCGCGTGACGAGCGCGAGAAGGGCCGGCACCAGGTTTCCCACCGTGCCGAAAGTGGCTCGAGAAACGACCATTGTTGGCTGACCGCTCCACTTACCAGCAAGGGTTCCGAGCCCGAGCGGGAGGAACGAGATGGCGACCCCGATCAGCGTCGCGAGCACAGCCTGCCGCAGGCTCACGCCCAACCCCATGATGACCGCTCCGAGCGCGAGGCTCACGACCGAGGAGTTGACCGCGAACCAGAGCCAGAACAAACGCACCGAACGACCGGCTCGCTGCTCGGCCGGGGTTGGCTCAAGGGCGATCGCTTCACTCCGCCACACTCGCGGACCGGTGGGTGCAGAAGCCTCAAACGCTGCGCTCGGCGCGTCGGGCGGCACCTCCGAACTCTCGAGCGAAGGCTCGACAGCGCTGGAGTCGTCAGAGAACTGGTCAGCGAACGCGTCGAGCGACCACGGCTCGATCGTCCCCTGGTCGGCCAGTGTCGGCTCCGAAGACGGTGTGCCCAGTGGCATTCCGTCGTGGTCACCGGCAGGCCCGGCATCGGTCGGCGTTGGCTCGCGCAAGAGATCGTCGAACAAAACACCAGCAACGCCTGGCGCGGCGAATGCTGTCGATTCGAGAATCGACGGAACCACCGGACTCGGTTCGATGAGCGGGGCGGGCGACCAAGACTCTGGTTCGGCTTCCTCGCTCGGGGCGGGCACCGACAGAGGCGGTGCCACCGCGGCTGACGGCACGATTCCGTAGGGAGGCGGGGCATCAGCGAGCGCGAGATCGATCACAGGAGCGATCGGAGAAACGTCGACCTGCTGCGGCGCCGCGGGGGGCGGGGCTGACGCAAGCTGCTCCGCGACAGAAAGCGGATCTCGCGGCGGGGTCGCTGACGGTGCGGGGGGGATCACCGGCACGACTCCCGTGAACTTTTCGCGCACCTGCGTGACGATCTCATCCGCCTCGGGAGCGGCTGTTGCTCGGACTTGCTTTTCCCACTCGGCAAGCCGCCCTGCTTCGATTTGCCGGAGCACAAGCTCACGCTCAACAAGGTCGAGAAGCGACGAGGTGTTGTGATCGGGAGAGTCGGGATTCGCCGCCGCCAGCAACTCGGCATCGGTGAGCGACATTCGTTGGGGCGGAGGCGGCAAGATCGACGTGGGCTCCGAGACGGGCGTGGCGTCAGGCATCGACACCGGCTCAGCGGCCGGAGATACGTCGTACACCGTTGGTGCCGGCGCCGCCGCTGGGGACTCGGTTACGAATGGGGACTCGGCTAGGCCGGATGTCGTGGTCGCGGGCTCGTTGGCTGGTTGCCACGGGGCTGGTTCCCACGCAGTCGGTTGCCACGCCGCAGCGCCAAAGGGCGCGGGGCCCGCTGCCTCGGGGTGCGGCACACTAACGTTCGGCACCACAACGTTCGGCGCACTGGGCTCGAGCGAAACGGGTTCGGCGGCAACAGGATCGGCAACGACGGGCTCAGCAACAACAGGCTCGGCCGCGACCGGCGCTGGAGGCACCCACCGCTCGAATTGCTGAGTCAGGGCACCGGCAAGTGCGTCGTCGTCTGTCGCCGATGGGTCATAAGCCGCACCAGAAGGCGGCGGGGTGAACGTTGAACGCCGAGGCCCGGACGGAGTAACCGGGTCGGCGTTGTCGTTCGGCGGCAGCTCGTCGTCGACCATGACCCCGATGATAGGACGGTCAGGCGGCGGAACGCTGTTGCCGAGCCGAGGAAAGCACGGAGACGCCCACGAGAATCAGGGCTAGGCCGACCCAGCCCAGCACCTCGAGGCGTTCACCCACGACAAGCACGGCTAAGAGCGTCGCGACAAGAGGCTCGAGAAGGGTGACGACGGTCACCGTGCTCGACGCCAGCGCGCGAACCCCCACGGCGAAGAACAGATACGCCACAAACATCGGGCCGACAGCGAGGTAGAGCGCGATCGCCAGGCCCGCAGGCGCTGCCAACAATGGAGTGCCGACCACCAGCAAAACGACGGCGAGTGGCACGGCGGCGAGACCGAAAGCCGCGCCCATCGTGGCGCGCCCCGAACGACCACTGCGGATGATCACGCCCGACGCGAAGGTGAAGAGCGCGTAGCCCGCTCCCGCCACGAGGCCGAGCACAACGCCGGCCGGAATGCCCGCCGCATTGACGGGCGAGTCACTGCCGTGCCCACCGACAACGAGCAGTGCCATGCCCGCAATGGCAATGCCCGTGCTGAGCATCCACCGCGCCGTCAATCGGCTGCGGGTGACCCGCCACTCGAGCACTGCCGCAAATATTGGCCCCGACCCGAGCGACACAACATTGCCGATGGCCACGCCCGCGAGATCCATCGAGGTGTAGAAGGCGAGGGGATACGCGACCATACCCAGCGCAGCGGCGACGAGCCACCCGCGCACCGAGCGATCGCGAATCACCTCGATCGCCGCGCGACGGCTCACGAAGAACAAGAGCGCGCCACCGAGCGTCATCGTGCTCGCCCCGATCGCGAGCGGACTCACTGCTTCGGGCATGAATGACGCCGCCGTACCCGTCGTTCCCCAGAGCACGCACGACACCACGAGTGCCCACACAGCACGGGACATGAGGCTCCTGGGAATCGAGAGGGCGACGTACAGTGGGCGCATGACCGAGAACGAACTGATCGCCCACTGGACTCGCGCACGCTGGCACATCATTGTGTCGCAGCTCGCGCCCACCTTCTTGCTTGCTGCCACCGTGTGGATGCTCATCAATGGTCTCGCCGAAACCCCGCTGCCGGTGCGGCTTGCCGCGACAGGCATTCTGCTTGCCTCAGGCGTACTGGGCGCCGCCGCGCAATTTGCTGCCGCTCAGGAGGGGCTCGCCGTCATCGACGAGCTGAAGGCCGTGCCCGGCGTGTCGGCCATCGGCCGCCGCATCATCGCCAGCGCGCGCGGTGTCGACGTTGTGCGGTTTGTCGGGCCCGCCATCTTCATGGCGACGTTCGCCGCGCTGCTCTGGGCGCTGTACCTCTAACGCGCCCGTCCGGGCCTGCTCAAAATGGTTCGTCGTTGCCGTCGAGTGGCACTGCAGTGGCTGCATAGTCAGGGACAACCCCGACGAACAGCCAGTCGCGCGCAATGCGCATGAACTGCTGCGGTTCGGGCACGGCGCCACCGTGGCCGTTGTGGTGCAGGCGCCACACGGAGTGTTGGCCTGACTCCGCGTCGAGCGCCCCCACCTCGACCACGGCGTGATCTCCCGCTGAGACACACTGCGCGAAACGCTGGCCGGGATCGTTGCTGCGCTGGACGACAAGATAGCGGGCGGCGAGTAACCCGACCTGATGAGCGAGCGCGTCGAGATGAGACCACGAACGCACGGCCGCGTATGAACCCCCGAGCCAATCAGTGGTGTATTCGAGGCCGACCGCCGTCGGGCACCACGCGATGCTCGGCGCCACGACAGCGCTGGTCGCATTTACGCTGGTCGAATTCACGCTGGTCGAATTCACGCTGGTCGAACTAGTCATGCAATCGACTCCTCTCGCCAGAGCAACGCTAGGCGCGACCACCGACACGCGAACCAGGCGTGGTGCAGCGGTAAGCCTGGACGAGGAGATGACCGCGCACCTCCCCCATCCGCTCGATCAGCTGCTCGACCACTGCGGCCGAGACTCCGGCCACCACGAGATCATCAGGCCCGAGGGCCCGTAACGGTCGACAGCGCAATCGCACGACATGCCAGCCAACCTCTGCGAGGACCTGGTCTTTTCGGCGGTCGGAACGCTCGCGGCGCCCGACGTGCTCGTCGCCATTGCGGCCGACCGTATCGAGCTCGATCGCGATGGCGAACTCGGGCACGATGACGTCGGGCCACACCTCGAACCGACCGAAAAACGGTGAGCGAACGCGGACCGCCGTCGTCGAGAGATCGACATCGAGCCGCTCGGCGATCAGCGCACGCAGCCGCCCCTCGGCCGCAGACGTCGCCCGCGAGGCCCGCTTCCTCGAGAACGCTTCGCCGGGCTTTACCTCAGTGGCAGACCTCCACACGGTCGGGGTTGTGTCGCGCGAGGCGACCACGGGTCGTGCGGGCATCCGTCGTCGCGACGGAGAATCACCGCCCGCTGCAGTCGACTGGGGTGGCCACTTTGAGACGGAAGGCAAAAGCGAGGGCGTCGAGCACACCGGGCACCATGAGCGCGACGATCGCGAACGGCCCGGGCGCGAGCGCTGTTCTGCCGGCGTCGCCACGAACTCATGCCCTATCGAGCACACCCAAACTAGATACACGTCGCCCGCGGGAGGGATCTGCGAGAGCACGAGGTCATGGTTTCGGTCGGGGCGGTATTGCTCAACGAGCACGGTGAACGGTGCCCAGGCGTCACGAAACCGGCCGACAGGGCTCGGTATCTCGAGTCCCGTGACCCGTCGCCGACGGCTCCACCACTGGTCAACACTCTGCGGCACACCTCGACGCTAGAAACAACCGCCGACAATCAGTGCCGAGTTGGCGGCTCACGACCAACCAATGCCCCGTCGTTCCTGAGGGCCGCCTGCGGGTGTCACCCCTCGCGTTGACACGGGCAGGCCAGGGCCGTACCGTCGAGGTAGCTGCCCCGGACCCTGGCTTCTGCCCCTATCAGGGTGTTCCGGGAGTCTGAAAGCTAGTTTGTTCTCTCGCGTCGCACTCTCATGACCTATCGAAGAGAGAGCTCACATGAACAACACCATCCTCATCATCGTCGCCATCATCGCGATCGTTCTTCTGCTGACGGGCGGATTCGTCCAGTCGCTGAACTTCCTGCTCTGGGTTGGAATCATCCTTCTCGTGATCGCCGTCGTCGTCTTCCTCGCGCGGTCACTGTCCGGCAGCCGTCGCTAAGTAGCTGACTTCGGGCCGCGCGCAGCGGTGCTGACCGGAACGGCGCACAACAAGCGCCGACCCAAACGCTTCAGCGCGCGGCCGGGCCACAGAGTGGGCCCTGAGGGACTCGAACCCCCGACATCCTCGGTGCATGGACGGCAATTCGCCGAGGTGATCCCGTTCCCCACCCGCCCCGAACCTGTGAAAGAACTAGTCGGCGCATAAGCGGAATCTGAGTCACGCACATGTCTAGTCCCGCGATCGGGGCTCTAGCGCGAGCGCATGAGCGTTGGTCAAAATCGACCATGCCCAACGACGACGCCCTCACCGACTTCGCCGCCTACCAACGCTCGACCGGCCTCGCCGTCAACACCATCAAGAATCGCCACAGCATCCTCAACAGCCTCCAACGACACGCCGGACGACCACTACTCACGCTCAACACCGCCGACATGCGCGACTTCCTCGGCCGCGACGGCGTCACCGCCAGCACACGCCGAACCGAGCGCGCCGCGATCATGTCGTTCTACAGCTACGCCGAAGACGACGGTCTGATCGACGCCGACCCAAGCCGCCGACTCGCCAAAGTGCGGGCACCCCGCGGCCGAGCACGACCCTTCACCCGCGAACAGGTCGAAGCCATGCTCACCAGCGGCGCGTACCGACGCACACGCGTCATGATCCTCCTCGGCTACTACCAGGGGTTCCGCCGCGCGTCGATCGCCGCCGTCCACGGCAACGACATCGACCTCGCTGGCCAAACAATCCGCAGCGTCATCAAGGGATCAAAGCCGCGCGTCTTCCCGCTGCACCCCGTCATCGCCGCCATCGCCCCATCGATGCCCGCCGACGACTGGTGGTTCCCCGCCCGAGGTGGACGATCCGGTCACATCCAGCCCGGCAG
>JAYUKK010000291.1:0-2274 GCA_043764515.1 Microbacterium sp. | reverse complement strand
GACCTGGCGAAAAACTGTGTCTGGAATCATTGGGATGGCATTCGGTCTCGCTGCGATGGTGGTTAGTGGCTTGCTTCTCGCCCGAAGCGAACAGGTTTCGTCCATCTTGAATAGCGTGTTCTTCGGCGAGCATAGCTCAGAGAAGTCCGGTCAGGTGGCTCGAGTAATGGTGATCGTGGCGGGAGGACTGGTATTCGTGACCTCGTTGTTCGTCTTCCTGTTTGGCGTTCTTGACGCGTTTGGGTTGTAGGGGGCGAGTGAGAACAGGCGCCAGCGATCTGGAAGCACGGAATCTCCCGACGAGCAACCACAACTGAGCCCGCACTACGCTGAGGGGGTGTGCGGCCACGAGCCGCGCATCCCGAAATCCGTGCTCATCAGCACCGTGCCGCAAGGAGGCAGCCGCCGTGCCCGCAGAGAACCTCACCCGCGTTGAAGCCCACGAGCGCAAGCGGCTGGTCGAGACCGAGAGCTATGACGTCACGCTTGATCTGACAACAGGCGATGAGGTGTTTCGGTCGACGTCGACCGTCACGTTCAGCGCCACGGCGGGGTCGAGCACGTTCATCGACGCGATCACGCGCACGGTGCACAGCGTCACGCTCAATGGCGTCGAGCTTGACGCGGCCGCGGTGGCTGACGGCACGCGCATCCAGCTCGATGGGCTCGCCGCGCACAACGTGCTGACGGTCGTTGCCGACCACGAGTACACCAACACGGGCGAAGGCCTGCACCGCTTCGTCGACCCCGTCGACGGCGAGGTATACCTCTATTCGCAGTTCGAGGTGCCCGACAGCCGCCGCGTCTTTGCGGTGTTCGAGCAGCCCGACCTCAAGGCGACGTTCCGCTTCACGGTTACCGCGCCGGCCGCGTGGGTTGTCGTGTCGAACGCTCCCGTTGCCTCGCGCACCGAAAACGGCGAGGCCGCCACCACCGTGTTCGCCGAGACCCAGCGCATCTCGAGCTACATCACCGCGATCATCGCGGGCCCCTACCAGAGCGTGCACAGCGAGCTCACGAGCGCCGACGGCCGCACGATTCCGCTGGGCATCTACGCGCGCGCGAGCCTCTTCGAGTTTCTCGACTCTGACTACATCTTCGACATCACCCGCAAGGGCTTCGAGTACTTCGAGTCGAAGTTTGGCTTTGCCTACCCCTTCGAGAAGTACGACCAGCTGTTCGTGCCCGAGTTCAACGCGGGCGCCATGGAAAACGCGGGCGCGGTGACCTTCACCGAGGTCTACGTCTTCCGCAGCAAGGTCACCGACGCCGTGAAAGAGCGCCGCGTTGTCACGATCTTGCACGAGCTCGCCCACATGTGGTTCGGCGACCTCGTGACCATGAAGTGGTGGAACGACCTGTGGCTCAGCGAGTCGTTCGCCGAGTGGGCCTCAACGATCGCCACGGCCGAAGCCACCGAATGGCACGAAGCCTGGACAACCTTTCAGGCCATGGAGAAGAGCTGGGCCTACCGCCAAGACCAGCTGCCCTCGACCCACCCGGTCGTCGCGACCGTCAACGACCTCGAAGACGTGCAAGTCAACTTCGACGGCATCACCTACGCCAAGGGCGGCAGCGTGCTCAAGCAGCTCGTCGCGTGGGTGGGCCAAGACGCGTTCTTCACCGGCGTCGGCCAGTACTTTCAGAAGCACGCCTGGGGCAACACCGAGCTCACCGACCTGCTCACCGAGCTCGAGGCCACGAGCGGGCGCGAGCTCGCCACGTGGTCGCAACTGTGGCTCGAAACCGCGGGCGTCAACACGCTGCGCCCCGAGCTGACCGTCGACGATGCGGGAGTCATTACCGCGTTCGCGGTGCTGCAGAGCGCGCATCCTGACTACCCGACGATTCGCCCGCACCGCATGGCAATCGGCTTCTATGACCTCGTGGATGGTGCGCTCACGCGCACCCTCCGCCTCGAGCTCGACGTGGATGGCCCGCGCACTGACGTGCCCGAGTTGGTGGGTATGGATCGCCCCGCGCTCATCTTGCTCAACGACGACGACCTCGCCTACGCGAAGATCCGTCTTGACGACGCCTCACTCGCGGTGGCCATCGAACACCTCAGCAAGATCGAGAACCCGCTCGCGCGCTCGCTCGTGTGGGGTTCGGCGTGGGATTCGACGCGCGATGCCGAAACCGCGCCGCGCGACTACGTGCGCCTCGTGCTCGGCAACATCGCGAGCGAGACCGAGTCGACCACCGTGCGCACGACACTCATGCAACTGCTGACCGTTGCGCGCCTGTATGTCGACCCCGCGGCTCGGCCGGGCA
>JAYUKK010000290.1:0-7635 GCA_043764515.1 Microbacterium sp. | reverse complement strand
GGGCATCCCGTGGCTACACTGAGCGCGTGTCCGATTCGATGAGCCGCCACAAGCGCGCGACGATCTTTGACGTTGCCGCGGAAGCAGGCGTCTCGCGTGGCACCGTTTCGCGCGTTCTCAACGGCGAACCCTACGTGTCGGCCGCAGCACGTGAAGCGATCGAATCGGCCATCGCCAAGGTCGGTTACGTGCGCAACACGGCTGCGCGCAACCTTGCGAAACAATCGTCGGGGGCGATCGCGCTCATCGTTCACGAACCCGACTCGGTGTTCATCGACGACCCCAACATCGGTGCAATTTTGCTCGGAGCCAATGCGGCTCTGTCGGCCGCTGACTATCAACTCGTCTCACTGATCATCGACACCGAGCGTGACTCGCAGCGTGTGACGGGGTACCTCGGCGGCGGTTTTGTCGATGGAGCCATCATCGTTTCGGCTCGCGAAGACGACCCGATCTCGCAAGCAATCGCTGACCTCCGTCTGCCCGCGGTCATGGTTGGTCGGCCCGACAATCAGCCTCAGCTTCCGTGGGTCGGAATCGACAACCGCGGGGCCGCTCGTGAGATCACGGAGCGCTTGCGTGGCACGGGTCGACACCGCATCGGGATGATCGCCGCGGGTCTTGACCGCGACTCAGGGCGCGACCGTCTCGCGGGCTTTCGCGAGGCGATGGGTGACGCCTTCGATGACGCCCTGGTCGCACGGCAGAGGTTTTATACCTACGCGGCCGGCGTGGCCGGTATGGCGGAGTTGTTGAGCGTCGACCCAGAACTCGATGGCGTGTTCGCAGCGTCGGATGCCATTGCGGCAGGCGCTCTCGAAACCCTGCGGAACGCGGGTCGCACCGTGCCCGGCGACGTTGGTGTCGTCGGGTTTGACGACAGTTCCTGGGCGGTCCGCGCACGGCCCGCCCTCTCAACGGTGCGCCAGCCCGCCGGCCAACTCGGTGCTCGGGCGGCCGAGCTGGTGCTCGAGCAAGTGCGTACCGGTTCGCTGGCCTCGAACGGTGCGCTGCTGGCGACAGAAATCGTTTGGCGCGACTCGGCATGAGTCAGGCCTCGTCGGCAGCGCGTCGGCGGCTGATCGCGGCTATCACCGCTCTGACTCTGACGCTCGCCGCTCTGGGCTACACGAGCTTCGCAGTTCTCGCGCCGATTGCACCGGTCTCTCCGGTCGAGGGGGCGATCGAATCGGTCTCAACACCATCCGCGAGCGTGACCGTGCCCGGCGCCGGAGGAGCTGCGATCGCGGCGTCCGACGGAGAACAGATCTACGCTGGCCGCGAACTCGACACACCACGAACACTGGCATCCATCACGAAGGTCATCACGGCGCTCGTGGTGCTTGAGGCGTATCCGATCGCTGAGGGAGCATCCGGTGCCTCGATAACCCTCACAGCCGCCGACAGCGCACTTCCCGCTCGATATCGCGCCATCAACGGCACTGTCGCACCCGCACCGCTGGGTACGGTCGTGACCCAGCGCCAGGTGATCGAGCTCATGATGGTGCGTTCGGCCAACAACTATGCCGAGACGCTGGCTCTCTGGGCTTTTGGATCAATCGACAACTACCTCGCGGCCGCCCGGTCGTGGCTCACCCAGCACGAACTCGATGCCATCACCGTGGGCGACAGCACCGGTTTCTCACTGCAAAACACCGGAACCCCTCGTGAATTGGTCGATCTGGCGCGCATTGCTCTCGACAACGACGTCATTGCGTCCGCAGTCGCTCTTCCGGCAGTCACCGTGCCAGGCGTCGGCACCTTCGAGACAACGAATCTCGCGCTCGGGCTGGCGGGCGTGACCGGAATCAAGACCGGCACACTCGACGGCATCGGGGCGAACCTGCTTTTTTCCAGCACGATAGCGGTCGGTGATGAGTCTGTTGACGTCGTCGGCGTCGTGCTCGGGCTCGTTGACCAAGAAGCCGTCGCCACCGCGGTGCAGACCCTCATCACGACGGCCTCCGACGACTTCTTTGTCGTTGTCCTCGCAGAATCAGGCACGCCGATCGCGACCTACACATCACCCTGGGGCGACGCTGCCGAGCTCGTGGTGGCCGAGAGAAAAACCGCCCTCGTGTGGGGGCCCACGTCAAGCCGAGCGGTCATCGAGACACAGCCCTTCGTCGTCGGAAGCAAGGGGCCCCCGACGGCGACACTCGTCATCCTCATTGCCGGGCAACGAGAAACGGTGCCGCTGGAGTGGGTCGGCACCATTGACTCACCGCCGCTCGAATGGCGCTTGATGCAGCCCATCGAGCAACTGCTAGGACCGTGACCGCGATCTCGGAACGAAGGCTAAAGAGTCGGCCGCTTCGGTTGCACAGTGTCACCGGACGACTGATGGCGAATACGCCGAACCACCCACGGCACCAGATACTCGCGGGCCCACCCGATGTCGTCACCACGTGCCGAGCGCCACGTCCCTGCGGGGAGCGGCTCCGGATGCTGTGGCTCGAGGTCGTGGTCGATGCCAAGGGCGTCGAGCACCGCGATCGCGATGGTGTGGTGCCCCAGGGGCGAGAAGTGCAAGCGGTCAGAAGCCCACATCTGGGGATCTTGCAACTGCCGCAGCGACCACATGTCGGCGACGATGGCGTCGTGCTTGGCGGCCACAAACCGCAGGTTCTCGTTGTAAATCGCCACCTTGCCGCGCATACGCCGCAAGACGGGCGTCATGCCAATGTCTGGACCGTTGAACATGACCACCGTCGCGCCGTCTGACCGCAAGCGCCCAATTGTCTCGTCGAAAAGCTCGGCGACCCGATCAGGGTCAGTACCGGGGCGGATGATGTCGTTGCCTCCGCCCGAGATCGTGATGAGGTCGGGCCGCAGCGCAAGCGCAGCATCCACCTGCTCGTCCGCGATTTGCTGAAGAAGGCGGCCGCGAATGGCGAGGTTTGCATACGCGAAGTCATCGGTACGTTCGGCGAGAACGTCGGCCGCTCGATCGGCCCATCCGCGATGGCCGCCCGGGCTTTGCGGCTCGGGATCACCGATGCCTTCGGTGAAGGAGTCACCAATCGCGACATAGCGCGACCACGGGTGCAACTGAGGCATGTATCCAGAGTGTCAGACATGTGGTCACCCCGCACACCAGCGGAAAACCTGGGAATGTGTCACCCGAACGGGGGACATCTGGTTCACTTGTACCAGAGCGTTTCCACAGAAGCGCGTGAATAACGGCGAGGCGTCACCTGAACCCCCGCCCCTACGAGAGGAGAAACCCATGGGTTTCTTGATCTTCCTGCTCATCGGTCTCATCGCCGGCGCCATCGCGAAGGCGATCCTGCCGGGCCGCCAGTCGGGCGGGTGGCTCGCCACCCTCGTGCTCGGTGTCATCGGTGCGCTCGTGGGCGGCTGGCTCGGAGGCCTGCTGTTCAACATCGACTTCACCACCGACTTCTTCCGCATCGAGTCGTGGTTGCTCGCCATCGGCGGCTCACTCCTCGTGCTGGTGATCTGGGGCCTCATCACGCGCAAGCGTTAGAGGGGCAGCGGAACCTGATCCACGAGACGCCCCACGCGGAACCCGTCACCCTCACCACTCGGTGGCAGGATGACCGCGTGGGGCGTTCGACATGAGCAAGCAAGACGGCAGCGGTAGGCAGGTCACCGAGACGCCGACCGACGATCTGAGCGCGCGCATCCTGCACCTTGACATGGACGCCTTTTTCGCCTCCGTCGAACTGCTCGACAGGCCCGAGCTGCACGGCAAGCCCGTGATCGTTGGGCACCGCGGAGCCCGCTCGGTCGTGACCGCCGCCACCTATGAAGCGCGGCGATACGGCGTGAACTCGGCCATGCCCATGGCGATCGCGCTGCGCCGTTGTCCCCACGCGGTCGTGCTCGAACCGCACTACGAGCGCTACCAATCGGCATCTCGCGCAGTTATGCAGATACTTGGCGACGTGACGCCGCTCGTCGAGCCGCTCAGCATCGATGAAGCGTTTCTCGACGTCTCGGGGGCGACCGCGCTGTTCGGGCCGCCCTTCGCGATTGGCACGGCGTTGCGGCAACGCATCCGCGGAGAGACGGGGCTTGTGGCGTCGGTCGGCGCGGCAGCGACCAAGTTTGTGGCGAAGCTCGCCTCGGGGCGCGCGAAGCCTGATGGGTTGCTCATCGTGCCTGAGACCGAAACTCTCCGCTTTCTGCACCCGCAGCCCATCACGGCGCTATGGGGCGTCGGCGCGGCCTCGGCGCAGCGCCTCGAACGGCTGGGGCTGAACACCATTGGTGATGTGGCGGATGCTCCGCTCGACGCCCTCACTCGTGCCCTCGGCCCGGCCGGCGCGGGGCACCTGAACGCCCTCGCCAACGGGCGCGACCCGCGCAGCGTCTCACCCGAGCGCGCAGAAAAGACGATCGGCCACGAGGTGACGTTCGAACGCGATGTCGCCGAGCAGTCTGTTATCGATCGCGAGTTTCTTCGCCTCGCGGATCGCGTCTCGGAGCGGCTACGGGCGGGGGGATGGGTCGCCCGCACCCTCTCGATCAAGCTTCGCTTCGGCGACTTTGAGACCATCACACGATCACAGACTCTGCCCGAGCCGACCGACGTGGCGCAGCGCGTCGCGACCGAGGCTCGGGCGCTGTACGCGGCGTCTCCTGTTGTGGGGCGTGGGCTTCGGCTCATCGGGGTGCGGGCATCCACCTTGCTACCGACTGGCACGGTCGCTCGTGGACTGTGGGATGACGACGAGCCGTGGCGCGAGGCCGAGGGCGCCATTGACGCTCTGGCCGAGCGCTTCGGCTCGGGCACCGTTCAGCGCGCGTCGCTCTTGAAGGGGGCTCCTGCTCGCCGGGGGAGTGTTCCGGAGGGCGGTGTCGGTCGGCTCGACTAGCATCGAGGTCTCGTGAGTCCGACCTACCGCCGCGCCCCGCACGTGGGCACCTTTGCCGCGGAGAACCTCTCACCCTCCTACCCAGAGCGCGCCGCTCGCGGCACCGCCGACCGCCTGCGGGCGTGGCAAGCCGAAGCGCTCGACCGCTACTTCGAGACCGAACCTCGCGACTTTCTCGCAGCCGCGACCCCGGGCGCCGGCAAGACGACGTTCGCCTTGAGGCTCGCCGCTGAGTTGCTGGCCCGTCGCACCGTCGAGCGCGTCATCGTTGTCGCACCCACCGAGCACTTGAAGAGGCAGTGGGCCGACGCGGCACACCGCGTGGGCATCCGTCTCGACCCCGCGTTTCGCAATGCGGGGCGCGTTGTCGGCCGAGCTTTTCACGGCGCCGCGGTGACCTACGCCCAAGTCGCGGCGCAGCCGTTCGTTCACCGCGTGCTCGTTGAACAGGCATCGACGCTCGTGATTCTCGACGAAGTTCACCATGGCGGTGATGCCCTCAGCTGGGGTGAGGCGATCCGCGAGGCGTACGAGGGAGCGACTCGCCGGCTTTCGCTCACCGGAACCCCTTTCCGCAGCGACACCGCGCCGATTCCGTTTGTCACTTATGTGCCCGACGCCGAGGGAATTCGCATCTCGCACACCGACTACCAGTACGGCTACGGCCGCGCCCTGACTGACGGTGTCGTGCGCCCCGTGCTCTTTCTCTCGTACGCGGGTCGCATGCGGTGGCGCACGACCAGCGGCGACGAGATGGAAGCGGTGCTGGGTCAAGCCGATACCGCCGACATTACGGCGCAGGCCTGGCGCACGGCGCTCGACCCCGGCGGCGAATGGATGAGCGGCGTGCTGCGCGCTGCCGACACACGTCTCACCGAAGTGCGTCACCAGGTTCCGGATGCGGGAGGCCTCGTCATCGCGACCGATCAAGCCACCGCGCGCGCGTACGCCGGGTTGCTCGCCTCGATCACGGGCGAAGAGCCAACCGTCGTGCTGAGCGACGAACCCGGGGCATCCGATCGCATCCAGACGTTCGCTGAGTCGGAGTCGCGGTGGCTCGTTGCCGTGCGGATGGTCTCTGAAGGAGTCGACGTGCCGCGACTCGCTGTGGGGGTCTACGCGACGAGCGCATCCACCCCGCTGTTCTTCGCGCAAGCCATCGGGCGGTTTGTGCGCGCACGGCGCCGCGGTGAAACCGCCTCGATCTTCATTCCGAGCGTGCCCGCCATTCAGCGCCTGGCGAGCGAGCTCGAGCGTGAGCGTGATCACGCGCTCGACCGAGTGAGCGACGAGCTGCTCGATGATTCGTTGCTGGCCGACGCGGAGCGAGAAGAGAAGGCGAGCGAGAGCGAGCTCGCCGAGTACACCTACCTCGCCCTCGAGTCGAGCGCGATCTTTGAGAAGGTGCTCTACGACGGCGACGAATTTGGGGCACTCTCGCCCGTCGGGAGTCTCGAAGAACTCGACTTTCTCGGGCTGCCCGGCATTCTTGAGCCCGACCAAGTGCGCGACGTGCTCAAGGCCCGTCACCAGCGACAACAGCGTCGCGTCGCCGAACGGCCTGCCGGTGCGGCCCCCGCAGTGCAGCCCATGTACCGCTCGCTCAAAGAGCAGCGCACCTTGCTCAACAGCCTCGTGGGCTTGCGAGCGAAACTGACGGCGCAACCGCACGGCCACATTCACGCTGAACTGCGACGACTGTGCGGCGGGCCCGCTGTCGGCCAAGCGACCGTGGCCCAGTTGCAATTGCGAATCGAACTGCTGCGCAAGCAGATGGCGAACGGCGGGGCGTGACAACGCGCGATGATCGGGGAGTGCGCGACACCCCCTATCTCGTCGTTGATGAGCAGCAGCTCGAATCCAACCTTGCGGCGATGGCGTCGCACGCCCGCACGCTGGGTGTTGGACTGCGCCCCCACTCGAAAACGCACAAGACGCCCGAGATCGCGCACCGGCAACTCGCGCATGGTGCCGTCGGCCTCACCGTGGCCACGGTCGGCGAGGCCGAGGTGTTTGCCGACGCGGGAGTGACCGACCTGTTCATCGCCTACCCCCTGTGGGCCGTCGGCACGCGCGCATCGCGCCTGCGTGCTCTCGCCGGGCGTGTGCGGCTTCGCGTCGGCGCTGACTCGGTTGACGGCGTACGGATGCTCGCCGCTGCTGTGCACGCGGGTTCCGACTCCGCGCCGCCCCTCGCTATCGCGGTCGAAGTCGATAGCGGGCACCACCGCAGCGGCATCGCGCCCGAGCGAGCCGCAGAGGTCGCGGCTGCCGCGCTCGAGGCAGGGTTGCTCGTCGATGGCGTCTTCACGTTTCCGGGCCACTCGTACGGCTCGGGCGCCGCTGCACCCGCGGCGGGGGACGAAGCCGCGGCCCTCGCGACGGCGCGTGACGCGCTCGTTGCCGCGGGCATCCCGTGCCCAGTCGTGAGCGGCGGGTCAACACCGAGTGCGCGCGCTGCCGACGGGGGCGTGCTCACCGAGCTGCGGCCCGGCGTCTATCTCTTTGGCGACGCGCAGCAGTGGGAGCTCGGCACGGTCGAGCCTTCGACGATCGCCCTGACAGCGCGGGCAACGGTCGTCAGCCGGCGCGAGAACGTCGCGGTCGTGGATGCCGGCAGCAAGATTCTGGGCGCAGACCGCGCCGCCTACGCGAGTGGCTACGGCCGGTCGCTCGACCACCCGGATGCCCGCATCACCGCGCTCTCTGAGCACCACGCCACGATCACTTTCGCGCCGGACGCCGTGGTGCCGCCGCTCGGCTCGCTGCTTCGCGTTGTGCCCAACCACGT
>JAYUKK010000289.1:0-7658 GCA_043764515.1 Microbacterium sp. | reverse complement strand
ACCCCTCGCTTCACCGAAGGAGCACGGTGGCAGAGCTGACGAAGGCGCAGACGCTGCAATGGCTGCGCAACATCTCGGGAGAACTCGCAACGGCGACCCTCAAGCGGCTCGACGACACCCTGCCGTGGTACGGCACGATGCCGCCCAGCCGGCGTTCAGCCGTGGGTCTCGTCGCTCAAGCGGGCATCACGTCGTTCATCAGTTGGTATGACGACCCGACTTCGCAGCCCTGGATTGCCGCCGACGTCTTCGGTGCCGCGCCTCGAGAGCTCCTTCGATCGGTCAGTCTGCAGCAAACCCTGCAGCTGATCCGCGTGGTTGTTGAAGTGGTCGAAGAGCGCGTGCGTGACCGCGACGAGAACCTGCGCCACGGCATCTTGCTCTACAGCCGTGAGATTGCTTTCGCGGCCGCTGACGTTTATGCACGCGCCGCTGAAGCCCGTGGGCTGTGGGATGCCCGCCTCGAAGCCCTCGTCGTTGACAGCATCCTCAGCGGTGAGTACGACAACGAGCTGCCCAGCCGCATCGCCGCGCTCGGGTGGAACGGTCATGGCGAGGTGTGCGTGCTCGTCGGAACCACGCCGCGCATTGTCGACGTTGACCAGATTCGCCGCACCGCCCGCCACGTCGAGGCCGACGTGCTCATTGGCGTGCAGGGCAACCGACTCGTCGTCGTCATCGGTCGAGCAACCCCTCGCACCGACGACGAGCTGCCGCAACCCGAGCCCTCGCACACCTTTGCGCAGATCGCTGAGGCGCTCGAACCCACCTTCGGGCCGGGCAATCTTGTGCTCGGCCCTGAAGTCGCTGATGTCGTCGAAGCGGGAAAGAGCGCGAAGGCCGCCCTCGCGGGCTTCGCCGTTGCCAAGTCGTGGCGCAACGCTCCCCGACCGACTCTCGCCGATGACCTACTCCCCGAGCGAGCACTGGCCGGTGACCCGATCGCGCGCGGCACGCTCATCAACCGCATTTATCGCCCGCTCAAGGCCCACAACCCCGAGCTGTTGCTCACGCTCTGGGCTTACCTCGATAACGGTCGAAGCCTCGAAGCCACCGCGCGTGAGCTCTTCGTGCACCCCAACACCGTGCGCTACCGCCTCAAGCGAATCAGCGAGGTCATCGGCTGGGATGCCACCGGAGCACGCGAGGCGCTCATCCTGCAGTGTGCGCTCATTGTCGGCTCGATCGCCGAGCCCGAGGGTGGCTCCCGCCGCTGACTGTAGAACCGCGACAAGGTCGTTGTACGTTTGTGCACGACATCGCCACCACCACCCCGCACCGCTCCTTGGGAGGATGAAACTCATGATCGTCGTCGTGGCACCCGGCCAGGGCTCGCAGACCCCCGGCTTCTTGGAGCCGTGGATCGCGGAGCCCGCCCATCGTGACCGTCTCGAGCGCTACTCCGACGCGGTCGGCATAGACCTGGTCGCACACGGCACGGTGTCTGACGCCGACACGATTCGCGACACCGCGATCGCCCAGCCGCTCATTGTCGCTGCCTCGTTGCTCAGCGCGGCGGCGCTGCTCGAGGGTCGCGGCGATCGCGTTGGTGCCGTCGCCGGTCACTCGGTTGGCGAGTTCGCTGCAGCCGCCATCGCGGGGGTGCTGAGCGACGACGACGCCCTACGGCTGGTGCGCGAGCGTGGACTCGCCATGGCTGATGCCGCTGCAACCGTGCCGACCGGCATGAGCGCTGTGCTGGGTGGCGACGAGGATGCCCTTGCCGCACGCCTCGCCGAGCTCGGGCTCTCCCCCGCCAACATGAACGGCGGCGGGCAAACAGTCGTCGCGGGCGAGTTGCCCGCGCTTGCCGCACTCGCGGCCGAGCCAGTGGCGGGCTCCCGAGTCATTCCGCTCCAGGTGGCTGGCGCCTTCCACACGCGCTACATGAGCCCGGCCGTCGAGCGACTCCGCGCCGCCGTGGCGGGCGTCGACGCACATGACCCGAGCATCCGTCTGTACACGAACCGCGATGGTTCGGTCGTGACGTCGGGCCAGACGGCAATCGACTTGCTTGTCGGTCAAGTCTCGTCGCCGGTGCGTTGGGATCTGTGCATGCAATCGTTCGCGGCGGACGGTGTCACCGGAGTCATCGAACTACTGCCGGCCGGAGCCCTCGTGGGACTCGCCAAGCGCGCGCTCAAGGGCGTGCCCACTGTGGCCGTCAAGACCCCCGACGACCTCGCGGCCGCCGTTGAGATGCTGGACAACACATGATGCTGGAGAACGCATGACCGAGCCCACCCTTCACCAGTCCGTCGGCGTGCCGTTCACACGCATCTATGCCGTCGGAGCAGCTCGCGGCGACATCACTGTCACGAATGACGACATCGCCGGCCCCATCGATTCGAGCGACGAGTGGATTCGCCAGCGCACCGGCGTGATCACTCGAATGCGCGCGTCGAGCGGCGTGCAGGCGATCGACCTGGCCGAAGCCGCATCGCGCGAAGCAATCGAGAAGGCCGGAATCTCGGCCGACCAGATCGGCGCTGTGATCGTGTCGACCATCAGCAACTCGGTGCAGACGCCCTCGCTGGCGGCGTTGCTCGCCGACCGCATTGGCGCGACCCCCGCGCCTGCCTACGACGTCTCGGCGGCGTGTGCCGGCTACACCTACGGAATTGCCCAGGCCGACGCGTTCATTCGTGCGGGGCTCGCGCAGTACGTCCTGGTCGTGGGTGCCGAGAAGCTCAGCGACTTTGCGAAGCCGACCGACCGCACCATTTCTTTTTTGCTGGGCGACGGAGCGGGAGCCGCGATTGTGGGCCCGAGCGACACGCCCGGCATCGCGGCCACCGTGTGGGGCTCTGACGGCTCGAAGTGGGACGCCGTGGGTATGGATCGCCCCTTCAAGGAGGCGTTCGACGACCCCGATGGCGAGTTTCCCACCCTGCGCCAAGAGGGCCAGACGGTGTTCCGCTGGGCTGTCTGGGAGATGGCCAAGGTTGCGCAGCAGGCTCTGGATGCCGCAGGCATCACGTCTGATCAGCTCGCGGCGTTCATCCCACACCAGGCGAACATGCGCATCATCGACGAGTTCGCCAAGCAACTGAAACTGCCCGAGAGCGTCATCGTCGCGCGCGACATCGCGACGACCGGTAACACCTCGGCGGCGTCGATTCCGCTTGCCACCCACCGACTGCTCGACGAGCACCCCGAGCTCAGCGGAGGGCTTGCCCTCCAGATCGGATTTGGCGCCGGTTTGGTCTTCGGCGCACAGGTCGTGCGCCTGCCCTGACACCACCCGACCCCTGGCCTCCCTGCGGGCAGCGCTTCACCGCCCTAGGATTGTGCACGGTCATTCGACACCCCAAGGAGAAAAAACATGGCACTGTCCACCGAAGAAGTTCTCGCCGGCCTCGCCGAGCTCATCAACGACGAGACGGGCATCGCCACCGACTCGGTCGCTCTCGACAAGTCGTTCACCGACGACCTCGACATCGACTCGATCTCGATGATGACCATCGTCGTCAACGCTGAAGAGAAGTTTGACGTGAAGATCCCCGACGACGAGGTGAAGAACCTCAACACCGTCGGTGACGCCGTCACCTTCATTGTGAACGCCGCGGCGTAACGTCGCCACACGATGCACGTCAGTGCTCGGGGTCGACCGTACGGTCGACCCCGACGCTGAACGGCCGATTCACCACCCCTGCAGAGAGTTGACGTAATGACCACCATCGTCGTCACCGGTATCGGTGCCACCTCCCCCATCGGCGGAACCGCCCGCGAGAGTTGGGATGCTCTGCTGCGCGGCGAGTCAGGTACCCACACGCTCACGCACGACTGGGTCGAGCGCCACGAGCTGCCCGTCACGTTTGCCGCCGAAGCCAAAGTGCGCCCCGAAGAGGTACTCGAGCGCCAGGAGATCAAGCGCCTCGACCCTTCTGCCCAGTTCGCTCTCATCGCTGCCCGTGAGGCTTGGGCCGATGCAGGCTCGCCCGATGTCGCGCCTGAGCGCATTCTTGTCGACTATGCGACGGGCATTGGCGGTCTCTGGACTCTGCTCGACGCGTGGGACGTTCTCAAAGAAAAGGGCCCTCGACGGGTCCTGCCCATGACCATCCCCATGCTCATGCCAAACGCCGCAGCTGCCGCCATCAGCATGGGCCTGGGTGCGCGCGCCGGCGCGCGCACCGTCGTCTCGGCCTGTGCATCGGGCACCGAGGCCATTGCGAACGCGTACGAGCACCTTCAGCAGGGCCTTGCCGACATCGTTGTGGCCGGCGGCACAGAATCAGTCGTCCACCCCCTGCCGATTGCGGCCTTCGCCTCGATGCAGGCGCTCTCGAAGCGCAACGACAACCCAGCCGCTGCCTCGCGCCCCTACGACGTCGACCGCGACGGATTCGTGCTCGGAGAAGGCGCGGCCGCGATCGTGCTCGAGACCAAAGAGCACGCGCTCGCGCGCGGTGCTCGCATCTACGCCGAACTCGCCGGTGGTTCTGTCACCAGCGATTCGTACCACATCACCGCTCCCGACCCGGAGGGCTCCGGGGCTGCGCGCGCCGTGCTCGCCGCACTTGCCCAGGCTGGTGCGACGCCCAACGATGTCTCGCACATCAACGCCCACGCGACGTCGACCCCGGTCGGTGACATCGCCGAGTACAACGCGCTTTACCGCGTGTTTGGTGAGCGACTGAACAGCATCCCGGTCTCAGCCACCAAGGCCTCGACAGGCCACCTGCTTGGCGGAACCGGCGCTCTCGAGGCGGTTTTCACGATCCTTGCCCTGCACGAGCGCATCGCACCGCCGACGATCAACCTCGACAACCAAGACGAAGCGATCCCGCTCGACGTCGTGACCTCTCCTCGTCCACTCGGTGACGGGCCGCTGTTGGCGATCTCGAACTCATTTGGCTTCGGTGGCCACAATTCGGTCGTGGCCTTCCGCACGGTCGACTAAGCGGCGGCGGCGCTACCGGGCGACGGAGTGACCGGCGCGTCAGCCCGCGCGGTGTAGCCAGACGACGCTCGTGCCGTCACCGGCGTAACGGAACGGCTCGAGCTCGTCGTCCCAGGCCTGGCCAAGCGCGAGTCGAAGTTCGCGGTGCAGTTCGAGCGTGTTCGAACCCGCCACTTCCATGGCGTAGCGGACGCGGTCTTCGGGGATCACGGTGTTGCCCAGCGTGTCGGTCTGCGCGAAGTAAATGCCAAGGTCAGGCGTGTGCATCCAACGGCCACCATCGGTACCGTGGCCCGCGTCTTCGGTGACCTCGTAGCGCAGGTGTTCCCAGCCGCGCAGCGCGCTCGCGATCTTCGCGCCCGTGCCGCGTTCACCTTCCCACACGAATTCGGTGCGCAGCGTGCCTTTGAGAACGGGCTGCTCGATCCAATCGAAGTTCACGGCACGATCGATGGCGCGACCCGCGGCCCACTCGATGTGGGGGCCGAGCGCGCGAGGAGCAGAGTGCACAAAGAGCACTCCGCGTGCGGTCGGCGAAGCAGCGGTGCTGGTACCCGCGATGTCACTAGCCACTGTTCACTCCGTTTCGTTCAGGTACGACTTCCCCATCGACCTGGTGCGCGGAGTGCGCGGCATGTTCGGTTATCGCGGTTGCCCGCTCGAGAGAAGTATGGCGCAGAAACTGGATGAATGACAAGGCTGGAATCACAGGGTTGTCATTTCGTTCACAGGTTTCGGCATCGATCTGCACATGTCGCTACTGCGGATGCATACGGCGCATAGTGTTAGTGCATGAGCCTGAGGCACTCCCTACTTGCGGTCTTGACCTTGGGGCCTGCCTACGGCTATCAGTTACATGCTGAGATCGTGGAACGCACCCGGCGTGACGCGCCCCTCAACGTCGGACAGGTCTACTCGACGCTCGACCGGCTACGGCGCGACGGACTCATCGAAGACGCTGGCAGTACACCCGACAACCTGCCGCTCTATGCCCTCACCGACGCAGGAGCGATCGAAGCGCGCATGTACCTCACTGAGCCCGACTTGGCCGATTGGCATGACATGGTCGAGCGGGTGCTCTTGGCGCTATCACTGCACGGCGACCACGTCCCCGTGCTCGTGAGCAATTACCGCCGACTCTGGACGCCCCGCCGCGGGGTGAGCGACGAGATCGCTGACCCGACAGGAGGCGCCGCGCAAGCGACCTCACAGCACGCGTCACGGCTCTTACAGTCCGCAGCCCTCGCGTGGCTAGAGTCTCTGCCCGAGCTCGAACCGTGGATGCTCCGCACCGATCGGCGCCGTCGCGGGCGCCGAGCGGCTGAAGCGGTGCATCCGCAGGTCTGACCGTTACTTCGCATCGCTGTAGGTGTGCACAGCGGCAACGGTCACCGGAAAGCTAACCGGGGTGTCGCCGAATACGACGCGGCCCGCATCGGCTGCCGCCGCCGTGAGCGCGTGCTGCACCTCATCGACTCGGTCGGCAGGGCTATGCACAATGAGCTCGTCGTGCACAAAAAACACCAGGTGAGGCTGTTCGGTCAGTGGCGTTCCATCAGACACCCACAGTCGTCGACGCACCCCGGCCATCCAGGCAAGAGCCCACTCGGCGGCAGTGCCCTGCACAACGAAGTTGCGAGTGAATCGGCCCCACGAACGTGCTGCCGACCGAGCGGCACGGCCCTCGGCCTCTCCTGACCCTTCTGACGCCGCCAACTCTTGCCCATCGCTCCACGAGCGCGGCGGCGCGGGTGAGGTGCGGCCGAGCCGCGTACTCACGCGCTCACCACGCTCCCCCGCGCGCGCTGCAGCCTCGACGAAGCCGATGGCCTGAGGAAACGATCGCGCGAGGCGCGGGAGAACTTGCGCGCTGACGCCCGTGGTTCCGCCGTACATCGCGCCGAGCATCCCCATCTTCGCGTGCTCACGAGACGGCACAGCGCCGCTCGCCACGATGCCCGCATAGAGGTCGACGCCGATACCAGCGCGAGCCATCGCCTCATCGCCCGACAGTGCGGCAAGGATGCGCGGCTCAAGCTGCGCGGCATCGGCCACGACGAGCGCCCAGCCATCGTCGGCCTGCACCGCGGAGCGCACCTGCCGTGGCAGCTGGAGCGCCCCGCCGCCGTCAGAAGCCCAGCGGCCCGTGACGACCCCTCCCGGCACGAAGGTGGGCCGAAAACGGCCGTCGTGCACCCACTCATCGAGCCAGTTCCAGCCATTGGCGGTGTGGAGTCGACTGAGGGTCTTGTAGTGCAGCAGAGGCGCGATGGCGGGGTGATCGATGCGCTTCAACTCGCCCGAGCGCGTCGTCGCAACGTCGATACCCGCGCGGCGCAAGGCCGCGACGAGAGCGGGAGGAGAGTCAATCGACACCGGTCCTCCGCCAAGCAACTGCTCCACCTCGGCGGCGAGCTCCATGAGCCGAGCGGGCCGCACTCCGAGAGGAGGCCGGGGGCCCAGGAGCTCGGTCAAGAGGACGTCGTGGGCCGCTGCGTTCCAGGGCAGTCCGGCATGCCGCATCTCGACAGCCGTGAGTGCCCCAGCAGACTCCGCGGCAGCGAGCAGAGTCAGCCGTGCCGGGTCGGCGTGCGCCGCGATCGCTGCCTGCTGGTGCGCCCACATCGAGGACACAGCGACGTGCGGTGCAGCATCCGTCACCCCATCAAAATCGAAAAGGGTGTCGGTGCGCGCCGGGGCCGGAGCACGCCCCCAGTCGCGCCGTGCGGGCCGGCCCGCGATTGCCGACAAT
>JAYUKK010000288.1:0-2294 GCA_043764515.1 Microbacterium sp. | reverse complement strand
GGCAGACCGTCGAGGTGGCCCCGCCGGTCGAGGGTGGCGACGAGCCGACCGACTCGATTGCCGTCGATGTCGTCGTGCTTCACGTCATCGGCGCCGTGGCCGAGCCGGGCATCGTCGAGCTCTCGCTCGGCAGCCGCGTGGTCGACGCGATCGCGAGCGCCGGTGGCCCCGCTACCGACGCCGATCTCAGCGGGGTCAACCTCGCGCGCATCGTCGCCGATGGCGAGCAATTGCGCATTCCCCGTGTCGGCGAGGCTCCGCTGGCCGCGCCCGGGGCCAGCGCCGGAGTCGCAGCGGATGGCCGCGTCAACATCAACACGGCCGATGCCACGGCCCTCGAAGCCCTGCCGGGTGTCGGCCCCGCTCTCGCCGCCCGCATCATCGCGTGGCGTGACGAGAACGGCCCCTTCCGCAGTGTCGACGAGCTCACGGCCGTGAGTGGCATCGGCGAGAAAACCCTCGACGGCATGCGCGACCAGGCGACCGTGTGAGTGGCACGGCCGTGCACGCCAACCCCCTGCCGCTCGCGCGGGAGCGTGTCGTGGATGCTCGCCTCGCGATCCCAGCCCTCGCCGGGTGGCTGACCGCGGTCGTGCTCGTCGGCGTTGCCGGGGCGGCTGTTGCCGTGATGCTCGCGGCTCTGGTCGTGGTGCTCGGCGCGCTCGCGTGGCTGTCGCGGCGGGTACCCGCGCGCCGCGCGGCTCGCGTGCGCGGGGTGGTCGCGGCAAGCATCCCCAGCCTGATCGCCGTCGCCGTGATGGCGGCCGCCGTCGCCCTCGCGGCCCCCGCTCGCACGCCGCCCGTCCTCTCGGCGGCGCTCGAGCAGGGGGCCACCGTCGAGGTGGTGCTTGAGCTCGAACAGTCGGTCGTACCGCCTCGAGGTGGCAGCGGATTCGGTGGCGGATGGGGCGGGGTGAGCGCCGACGCGCTCGTGGTCGCGGTGCACGAGGGTGGCGGGGCAGGCGCGGTTCTGGTGCGGGTTCCGGTGCGAATTCTCGGACTCGAGATCACCGACCGGCAGCCCCTCGGCACGCGGCTTGCGGGGCGCGTGCGCGTCATCGCGCTGGATGCGGGCGACGATCGCGTGGCGCTCGTGCGGCCCGTTACGGCGCTCGAGCCGGTGGCCGCGGCAGCGCCCCTTCTTCGCGGGGCTGACACTTTGCGTGCTGGGTTTCTCGCGCTCATGGCGCCGTTCGTGGGCGACGGTGCCGCGCTGCTGCCGGGGCTCGCGATCGGCGACACCACGGCGGTGAGCGATGACCTCGATGCTGACATGAAGAGCAGCGCGCTGAGCCACCTCACTGCGGTGTCGGGGGCAAACTGCGCGATTGTCGTGGGGTTGGTGCTGGGGCTCGGAGCGCTCGCGCGTTGGTCGCGCCCGGTGCGTGTTGTTGTGGCGCTGCTGGCGCTCGGCGGATTCGTCGTGCTCGTGACCCCCGAGCCCAGCGTCGTGCGCGCGTCGGTCATGGCGTCCGTCGTGCTGCTGGCCCTCGTGAGCGGTCGGCCGGCGCGCGGGCTTCCCGTGCTGGGCCTGGCCGTGCTCGGCATTCTCGTGCTCGACCCGTGGATCGCCCGCGAGTACGGCTTCGTGCTCTCGGTGCTCGCGACCGCCGCACTGCTCGTGCTCGCGGGGCCCCTCACCGCCGTGCTCGCGCGCGTGCTGCCCGAAGCCCTCGCACTCGCCATCGCGGTGCCGCTGGCCGCTCAGCTGGCGTGCCAGCCGGTGTTGATCCTGCTCGCACCCGAGGTGCCGCTCGCCGGTGTCATCGCGAACGTGCTCGCGGCGCCTGCCGCCCCGGTGGCGACGATCGTGGGCATGATCGCGTGCCTGCTTGCGCCGATCATCCCACCGCTCGCAACCCTCGTGGCGGGCATCGCATGGCTGCCCGCTGCCTGGATCGCCGGGGTGGCGCGCGTCTGTGCCGACCTGCCGGGCGCAGTGCTGTCATGGCCCGAGGGCGTTGTTGGTGCGGTGTTGCTGGCGGTACTCACGGCCGCGACGCTCGTGGCGGCAGGGGTTCCGGCTCTGCTGGGCTCCGTGCGGTTGCGTCGCCGTGTGGCGCTCGGTGCCGCGGTTCTTCTGGTTCTTGTGGCCGGGGCGACGGCGGGCACCGCAGCCCTCCAGAAGCTGGGTCGCCCGGGCGACTGGGTCATCGCACAGTGCGACATCGGTCAGGGCGACGCCCTGGTGGTCCGTAGCGGCACTGCCGTAGGGCTCATCGACACCGGAGCCCAGCCCGAATTGCTCGAGACCTGCCTCGACTCGCTCGGCATCGGGCGCCTCGACCTGCTCG
>JAYUKK010000287.1:0-7698 GCA_043764515.1 Microbacterium sp. | reverse complement strand
CGCGGTGATGCGGGCATTCGCCATGGCGTTGCCCGCATCAGAGTTCACTCGCTCGTGCGTGGGGAACGCCCGATGCGGCCGCACTGCCTCGAGGTAGTCCATAACGTCGCCGATCTTCAGCCACGGTGCACTCGCGGGTACGGCGAGCACGGGCACCGGGTGCGAGGGCACGGTGTACGAGTCGCCCGGGTAGTAGAGGGTGTCGTTGACGAACACTCCCACGTTGTCGACGACCGGAATGGATCGATGAATCACCGCGTGCTCCCCGCCCGAGAACGCGAGCGAGAAGGGTCCAGCGGCGCGCACGTCACCCGCGCTGACGATCTGCCAGTGGTAATCGGGGTGGGCGGTCGCGACGCCCGCGGGGGCGAAGAGCTCGACGGGGCCGGGCGCGGCAGCCAGCAACCGGTCGAGGTGCTCGCGCGTGACGTGGTCGCCGTGCTCGTGGGTCACGACGATCGCGGCGAGAGCGTCGACCGCAAACGGGGCCGCAAAGCTGCCAGGGTCGATCACGAGCACCGAGCCCGCGTGCTCGACGGTGAGGCACGCGTGCTCGCGCTTCGTGATGATCATGGGCACACTGTACTCAGCGAGATCGCGCCGCCACCTTGACCAAAATACCCCCGGGGGGTATTTTGCTGTCATGATCGACGACATCAAGAAGCGGGCACTGCACCGCTCGCGCATTCTGCAAGGCCAGCTGCGGGGCATCGAGAAGATGATCGAGGCCGACGAGTACTGTGTCGACATCATCACGCAGTCGCTCGCCGTGCAAAAGAGCTTGCGCAGCCTCAACAAGCTGCTCGTCGAGAACCATTTGCGCACGCACGTGACCGACATGTTCGATGCGGGCGGTCACGAGCGCGAAAAGGCCATGGCCGAATTGCTGGCCGTATACGAACTGCAGCAAAACCGCGGCAGCTGAAACCCGGTCATAATCAGCCCATGACATCGTCGTCGAAACGCATCGTCGTCGCCATCAACCCCAATGCCTCGTTCGGTCGAGGCCGCGAGGTCGGCCCTGCCGTCGTGACCACCCTCCGAGGTCTGGGCCATGAGGTCACGAGCCTGATCGAGCCTGACTTCGCCCAGCTGCTCGATGCCACGCGGGAGGCGCTGCGCTCAAAGCCCGACGCCCTTGTGGTCGTCGGTGGCGACGGGATGATCAACCTCGGTGTCACGGCGCTCGAGGGCTCACGCGTGCCCCTCGGCATTGTGCCGAGCGGCACCGGCAATGACATGGCTCGGGGCCTGGGCATCCCGATCGGCGACACCGAAGCGGCGATCGACCTGCTCGCCGAAGCCCTCCAGCGGCCTCCGCGGGTCATCGATGCGGGGGCCCTGGGGTTTGCCGACGGTCGGGCTCGGTTCGCGTGCATCTTGTCAGCGGGTTTCGACGCTCTCGTCAATGAGCGGGCCAATCAGATGAGACGCCCGCGTGGGCGCAGCCGCTACACGATCGCCCTCTTGGTCGAGCTCGCCAAGCTCACGCCCATCGAATACACGCTCACGCTCGACGGCGTCGTGCACCGCGAGCGCGCCCTGCTGGTGGCCGTGGCGAACAACCTGTCGTTCGGCGGCGGCATGAAAGTCGCTCCCGACGCCCAGCTCGACGACGGACTCTTCGACGTCGTGCTCGTGCGCCCGCTGGGCCGCCTCGCATTTCTGCGCATTTACCCGCGCGTGTTCGCCGGAACCCACATCACCGACCCGCGCGTTGTCGTGCACCGGGCTGCCTCGGTGCGCATCGAGGCAGCAGGCGTCGTGGCCTATGCCGATGGAGAGCGCATTGCGCCGCTTCCGGTCGATATCAAGATGGATGCGGGCGCCCTGCGCGTGCTCGCGTAACCGCCGGCAACGGCCCATCAGCCCGGGCGGCCCCGGTTTTGCCGGGGTGTGCCCGCTGTGGCATACTCGTGTGGTTGCAGCCGCGGCCCCATCGTATAGCGGCCTAGTACGCCGCCCTCTCACGGCGGTAACGCGGGTTCGAATCCCGCTGGGGTCACCATGGAAACCGCTCAGACTTGTCTGGGCGGTTTCGTCGTTGGCAGGCACTATTGCTGGGGGCTCGAGGTTGGGGTGTATCGCTACGCTGGGGCCATGAAACCACTCCGCGTTCTTGCCACGGCCGTGCTCGCTTTCGCGCTCATCGGCGGCACCACGGGCTGCGCGCAGATTTCCGAAGTGTTGAACCCCTCGACCGGAGAAGAGCTCGTCGGCACGACGTGGTCGGGCACCGACTCTGATGGCGACACGTGGGGAATTGAATTTCAAGAGGGAGGCGGAGTCGGCCTGACGTTTAATGACGGCCAGTATGACGACGACAGCGACGTCTGGACCGTGGAGAACGGCACGATCGCCATCGCGATTGCTTTTGAGTCGGGCCCGGCGACGCTCACCGGCCCCTACACGCGCGACGCCACGTCGCTCGACCTCGCGGGCGAGCAGGGTGAGTTCACCTGGACCCTGACGATTGACAAGAACTGACGATCGAGAAGGAGTGACCGGTGGCGGGCGGTAAGCTAGCCCGCTGACCCCTCCACCGAAAGGCCGCTGTGAGCGACTTCGTCATTCCCGCGTGGTTCGAGATCACTTCGCTCGTCGTGTTGAGCCTGATCTTGATCTTCGACTTGCTGCTCGTCGTGCGGCGCCCGCACATTCCGAGCCCCAGAGAGTCGGCGCTGTGGGTGGGCTTTTATGTGGCGCTCGCGCTCATCTTTGCGGGCCTCATGTTCGCCGTCGCGGGCCCGAATGCGGGCGGCGAGTTCATCGCAGGCTGGCTGACCGAATACAGCCTGTCGATCGACAACCTCTTCGTCTTCGTCATCATCATGGCCCAGTTCGCGGTGCCCAAGAAGATGCAGCAAGAGGTGCTCATGATTGGCATCATCTTGGCGTTGCTGTTCCGCGGCGTGTTCATCTTGCTCGGCGCGACCCTCATCGAGAACTTCAGCTGGATCTTCTACATCTTCGGTCTGTTCTTGCTCATCACCGCGGCGCAGCAGGCGTTTTCGGGTCGCGAAGACGACGAAGCCCGCGAGAACGCGCTTATCCGGTTCCTGCGCAAGCGCATCGCGATCACCGACGACTACCACGGCATGAAGATGCGCACGGTGGTGGACGGAAAGAAGGTCTTCACCCCGCTGCTCATCGTGCTCATCGCGATCGGCACGACCGACCTCATCTTCGCGCTCGACTCGATTCCGGCCATCTTCGGCATCACGCAGAGCCCGTTCATCGTCTTCACGGCCAACGTCTTCGCGCTCATGGGTTTGCGCCAGTTGTACTTCCTCCTCGGGCACCTGGTCGACAAGCTCGAGTACCTCAAGTTCGGCATCGCATTCATCCTCGCCTTCATCGGCGTCAAGCTCGTCTTTCACGCGATGCATGAAAACGAGCTGCCGTTCATCAATGGGGGCCAGTCGATCGAGTGGGTGCCCGACATCGACACCTGGACCTCCCTCGCGGTCATCGTCGGCGCCATGGCAATCGCGGTCGCTGCCAGCCTCATCAAGCTCCGCATCCAGCAGCGCTACCTGCCGGGGCCACTCGCAGTAGCAGCCGACGATGACGATGACGACGAGCAAAACACTGCCGACGCAGTCGACAAGGGCACGGTACCTCCCGCAAAGACTGGCGCAGAGACGTAGCGTCCGCGGGGTTTTTCGGGGCGTCGTGCAGAGCGTGAATGGGAATGATGGGGAGAGCTCCCCATCGCTCCGTGATCCGGCACGGCCTAGTGTCTTTTGTCTGTGGAATGCCACAGAACGACTCCTGCTTGGTAGTCTCTGACAATCGTTCGACTCTTGTAACCTGAGAGCGATTGCTAGCGTTCGCGCAGGGTGAGGGAGGCAAGCCGAGTGACGAATCGCTCGACCCATACGCTCGCCGTGAGCGAGGGAGTACTCGACCTCGTGGTCGCGTCAGTAAGTGATCGCGGTCGCGTGCGCTCGGTCAATGAAGATAGCTATCTCGCTCATCCTCCGGTCTTTCTCGTCGCCGATGGCATGGGGGGGCATCGCTACGGTGACCGTGCGAGCAGCGCTACCGCTCGAACTTTCGCCACAATGATCCCCATCGACCACCCCACGACGGTCTCTGCAGTGCTGGCCGCTATCAGCGAGTCGCACCGGAGTGTTGTCGAACTCGCAGAGGGTGAGCAGGCTGGCACGACGCTCAGCGGCATTGCGTTAGTGCATGAGCCAGGGGATTCGCGCACTCGCTGGATGGCGTTCAACATCGGTGACTCTCGGGTGTACGCGTGGGGTAAGCAATCAGGTCTCGAGCAGATCAGTGTCGACCACTCGGCGGTGCAAGAGCTCGTCGATGATGGCGTGATCACGCGTCTCGAGGCAGAGTCGCACCCCGAGCGAAATGTGATTACGCGCGCGGTGGGCTCAGGCGATGTGCCCGACGCAGATGTGTGGCTTCTGCCCGTGGGTGACGAACAGTGTTTCTTGCTCTGCTCCGACGGTCTCACGAAAGAGCTTGACGACGATGCCATTCGGGCGGTTCTTGAGGGTGTGCCGGATGACCCGACGACAGCTGCGTTGCAGCTCGTGGGTGCCGCGCTAGAAGCTGGCGCATCAGACAATGTCACGGTGGTGGTCATGGCGAGCTCACTACGCATTACCGCCGCTGTTTCGGGCGCCGAATCCGCCCTCGCCCCCCATCTCGAGAGCACCCTTCCCCGCGAGGACCGCTGATGAATTTCACCTACACGCCAGGCACCGACTCCGCCGCGACCGTGCTCGCGCGCCCTGACTTGGTCGTGCTGACGACTGCTGACGCTCCGCGGCTCGACGCACTGTGGCAGGCGATCGATGGTGGCGCTGACGCCGCGGCCATGCTCGACGCGCTCACCGCAGGCGGAATCTCGAGCACGCCAGACTTTGTCCTCGTCTCAGGCCTGGGAGCCGCGAGCAGTGTCGTCATGGCACGCGGGGCTCTGACCGTCACCGTACGGCGTGGGCCGGAGTCTCACGTTGTCGACGGGTCGACCGTGTCGAGCTGGGTTGAGACTCGGCTAGACGGCGTCACGGGCGTGCAGCTCGGTTCTGCACCCTCGGGTGATGCTCGGCGACTCCCCCTTGTACACGGCGCCGTAGCCGCTATGGCGGTTGCCTGGGGCGAGCAGGATGCTCCTGCCGAGAGCATGCCTGCCCCCGAGGCCTCCGCGCCGGTGACGCTCGCGCCGGTCAGCCCTGCCCCGGTAGAGCCCACCCCGGTAGAGCCCACCCGAGTCGAGCCTCTTCGCTCTAACGAGCTCCCCTCCCCGCCGACCACAGAAGCCACCCTGGGTCCGGCGGCTATGACTATCGCTCCGCCTCCGGAGTCGGCGGATGACGCGTCGCCCCCGGAGCCCGCCGCAGCATCCGGCTACGACCATCTGTTCGGAGCCACCGTGATGCGGAGCGTTGAAGAAGCCGCGGTTCGGATCGAAGATCAGGATTCTGGGTCGTCTGACGGCGACATCGCAGACCGCACGGTCGTCGTCGCGGACATCGCAGCGCTGCGCGCTCAGCGGCGTGCTGCTCGGGGGCACACACCGCCCGTGCCGACTGCTCCCCGCTTTGCCGTTGACCTGCCATCAGGTGAGCGCGAAGTCTTAGACCAATCGATCATTGTCGGGCGGGCTCCGAGCGCTTCCCGGGTCTCGGGCTCAGCGGTTCCGCGATTGGTCACGCTCACCACTCCCAACCAAGACATTTCGCGCAGCCACGTACAGATCTCTGTCGAAGGAGACACGGTCGTCGTCACGGATCTGCATTCGATGAACGGAACACTCGTGACCGTACCTGGCCGTAGTCCGCAACGACTGCGCGAAGGCGAGCCGACCACCGTCATCACGGGTACCGTGCTCGATCTCGGCGACGGCGCAGTTCTCGTCGTGAAGGAGCTCTAATGGCGCGCGCAGGAGCCGCACCTCCCGAACTCAAGGGCTTCACGTTCGTCAAGCCGCTAGGTTCTGGCGGGTTCTCTGACGTTCATCTCTATGACCAAGAACTGCCCCGCCGGCGGGTGGCGGTGAAGGTCTTGTTGACCGAGGGGCTCACCGCCGCCAGCCGAGAGGCTTTCGTCGCCGAGGCGAACGTCATGGCCCAACTGTCAGCGCATCCGTACATCGTTTCGATCTTCACCGCTGATGTCTCTGATGACGGCCGACCGTACTTCATCATGGAGTACTGCTCGGGGCCGAGTCTTGCCGACCGATACAAGGCGCAACCACTCAACGTCGTCGAGACTCTTCGAACGGGCGTTCGGCTCTCGAGTGCTATCGCGACGGCTCATCAGGCCGGAATCTTGCATCGCGACATCAAGCCCGCGAATGTGTTGACGAACGACTACGGCTGGCCTGCGCTCACCGACTTTGGCATCTCGTCGGCGGTTGAAGATCACGAGCTGCCGTTACACACGACAACGCGGCCGGTCAGTGACTCAGGCGCAACCACCGGTAGCCAGTCGGTCGGCATGTCGATTCCGTGGTCGCCACCCGAGATGTTCGACGACCAGCCGCGGCCTGACGTGCGGTCAGATGTGTTCTCGCTCGCCGCCACGCTCTACACGTTGCTGGCGGGCCGCACGCCCTTCGAGATTCCCGGCCGCCCCAATGGTGCACTCGACCTCATGGGCCGCATCGAGCGCGGCGACATCACGCCCATGGATCGCACCGATGTGCCTGCTTCTCTGCTCGCCCTGCTCCGAAAAGGTATGGCGGTCTCGCGTTCTGATCGATTCGCAACGGCTATCGACTTCGCCCGAGCGTTGCAGCGCGTTGAGATGGAGCTGGACTACGCGCCGACGACCATCGATGTGCCCAACCTTGTCGTGCCGGGCATGTCAGTCGACCGCACGTCCGACGACGATGCGACCCGAGCTCGAGCCGTGCGGACCATTAGCGCTCAATCGGCCCCACCCGCCGCTTCGCAGGCAGCGGCGACTGCGAACGCTGTCCCAGTTATCGAGTCGTCGGCTCCCGAGGCGACGGTCATGCGCGGCGTCGCACCTGCCGAGACGGTTATGCGCTCGACAGCCGCGTCGACCGCAGCCGCGGTGGTCGAGCCAGTCGAGGCGTCCCCGGTTCGCCGCCGCGGAGTGCTCGTCGCCATTGTCGTCGCCGCGGTACTCGTGGTCGGAACCGGCGCGGCCGTTATCTCTGGGGTGCTTGGCGGCGGCACGGCTGACGATGCGGGGGCGGAGGCGCCGATCGCACAGCCGCCCGGTGACGATGTCGATCTCGATGACGTCATTGGCAGCGCTGTTGCCCCACCCGGGTCGGCCACTTCGGCCGTGCTGTCCGATGGCTCTGTCGAGTTCACCTGGGTTCCGGCAGACGGGGCCACGCCAGACGCGTACCGGTGGGAGCAGATCTCGGGTGGCGACGCCGTAAGCGCCCCCGACCCCGCGACCACGGCCGTTTTGCCGGTGTCGACGACAGGGGCCCTAGTGTGCATCCAGATTTGGGCGATCGAACAAGGGGCCCAGTCAGTCTCGCCGTTGGAGGCCTGCGCGCCGTGATGCCCCTGACGGTCGAGTTCATCGGCGAGCAGTACGTCGTCGAACCCGGCAGTGTTTTCACCATCGGGCGAGACTCAGACCTCACAATCGACGATAATCCCTACCTGCACCGACACTTTCTTCGCATTGCTGACGACAACGGTCTGTGGTGGATCTTCAACATAGGGTCGCAGCTATCGG
>JAYUKK010000286.1:0-2309 GCA_043764515.1 Microbacterium sp. | reverse complement strand
TCAGCGCCCTCGCCGTCGCCGACTGGCGCCGCCAGATTGCCGCGCTCTACGCCGAGTTGCGGGCCGCGACCGACCTCGTCGCCGCGCACGACCACTGGCGCCGCACGCGCGACGAGCTCTTCGCCCACCACCCCGCGTCACCCCTGCTGTCGGCCGACCGCGAGTCGTTCACGGGCCTGCGCGTGAAGCCCTACGACCCGGGCTGGCGGTTCGAGTGCGTGATTCAGGATGCGCCGCCGCAGCGACTCGACGTCGAGACCGGCACCGACGGGGTCGTGCCGTTCGAGCGACTCGGGTTCGTCGACGTGCCCGGAGTCGGCACGCTCGACGTCTGGCGGCTCGCGTCATACGGAGGCGGGCTCTTCGTGCCCGTGCGCGACGCTCTCTCTCGAGTGCCCGGCGGCACGTATGGCGGCGGCCGCTACCTGCTCGACACCGTCAAAGGCGCCGACCTCGGTGGGGGCCGCGCGCCGTGGTCGCTCGTGCTGGACTTCAACTTTGCCTACAACCCCTCGTGCGCCTACGACGAAGCGTGGGCGTGCCCGCTGGCCCCGCCCGGCAACGTTGTCGACGTCGAGATTCCGGTTGGCGAACGTTACGGCGACGGGCGGCTCGTGCTCTAGTCAGGGGATGTCGGGGGCGACCTGCTACGGTTGACCCAAAGGCAGAACTGTTCTCAGTTCTCCTGCGTCGTAGAACGCTTCCTCTTCCCGCTCCTTAGCGCACTGACTCGCGCACCGAAGCGGTTCGATACTTTCTCACGGCGAACGATGTCGGCCACTGCCGCCGTCGCCACTCGATTCCTGTTCGCACGCCCGCATGGCGTGAGCTGAGCATCCCGACCGAACGGTCGCGGATGCGGGGGATCACCCTGCTCGAAAGGCACCACCCGTGACCACGCAGAACTCATCAACCCAGAACACCACCTTCAGCGCCCTCGGCGTTCCGTACCCGCTCGTCGAGGTGCTGACCGCGCAGGGCAAGACCGAAGCCTTCCCCATTCAGGTCGACACCCTGCCCGACACCCTGGCCGGACGAGACGTGCTTGGCCGCGGCAAGACCGGCTCGGGCAAGACCCTGGCCTTCTCGATTCCAATGATCGCGCGCCTCGGCACGCGCCTCGCTGGCGGATCACGCCGCAAGGGCGCCCCGCTCGGCATGGTGCTCGCGCCCACGCGCGAGCTCGCCACGCAGATCAACGCTGTGCTCGAGCCGCTCGCGAAGGCCTACGGCCTGACCACGACGACGATCTTCGGCGGCGTCTCGCAGAACCGTCAGGTGCAGGCGCTCAATGCGGGCGTCGACATCATCGTCGCGTGCCCCGGCCGCCTCGAAGACCTCATGCAGCAGCGCTTCGTGACCCTCGACGCCGTCGAGATCACCGTGCTCGACGAGGCCGACCACATGGCCGACCTCGGCTTCTTGCCGGGCGTCACGCGCATCATGAAGGCCACGCCCAGCGACGGCCAGCGACTGCTGTTCAGCGCGACCCTCGACAACGGGGTCGACAAGCTCGTCAAGCAGTTCTTGCACAACCCGGTCATGCACTCGGTCGACGAGGCCAACTCGCCCGTCGCCGACATGACCCACCACGTGTTCGAGCTCTCGGGCGCCGAAGAAAAGAAGCGCATGATCACCGCGCTGGCCTCGGGAAGCGGCCGCCGCATTTTGTTCATGCGCACCAAACACACGGCCAAGAAACTGGCGAAGTCGCTCACCGAGCAGGGCATCCCCGCGGTCGACCTGCACGGCAACCTCTCGCAGCCGGCTCGCGACCGCAACCTTGCCGCGTTCGGCGATGGGAGCGTGCGCGTGTTGGTGGCGACGGATGTCGCGGCGCGCGGTGTGCACGTCGACGACATCGAGCTCGTCATCCACGTCGACCCGCCCATGGAGCACAAGGCCTACCTGCACCGCTCGGGCCGTACCGCCCGCGCCGGAGCCGCGGGCGACGTCGTGACGCTCGTGCTGCCCGAACAGCGCCGCGACACCGCCGACCTGCTGCGCAAGGCCAGCATTCGCGTGCAGCCCCAGCAGGTCACGACAGAATCGGCGGCGGTCACTCGCCTCATCGGTGAGGTCGCGCCCCGCGTGGCCGCGCACGAGTTGCCCGCTGTGCTGCAGCGTCAGCCCGAAGGCGGCGGACGCTCGCAAGGCGCCAACGCCCAGCGCAAGCGCTCGAACCGCGATGGCCAGAGCGGTGGCGGCCAGTCGTCGCGCGGCGGTCGTGGTGGTCAGGGCGGTCAAGGTGGCCAAGGCGGTCAGGGCTCTCAGGGCGGTCAGCGTCGTTCAGGCTCGTCGTCGACCGC
>JAYUKK010000285.1:0-2322 GCA_043764515.1 Microbacterium sp. | reverse complement strand
GTCGAACACGGTGGGCACGCGGCTGCCGCGCGTCGAGCCCACGAAAGCGCCGTTGAGCCACACGTCGCCCGCGCCCTCGACACCCTCGAAGCGGAGGTGTGCCCGCGCGGGTACGGCGTCGAGCGCGAACCGCAGGCGGTGATCGCCGAGGGGGTTCTCGTCGGGCGGGTAGGGCGGGTCGAGCGGAAACGGGTACTTGACGTTCGTGTACGCCGGGGCTCCGTGCGGGCCGCCGATGGTCGCATCGTGCACGGGCATGGTGAAGCTCGACGGCACGGCGATCGTGCCCCAGTCGCTGTCGTCGAAGTCGGGGCTCTCGATGCCCGTGGGCGCCGCCGCGGCGGTGGGCGACCAGCGGAAGCGCCACTGCCCGTCGAGCGGCAGCACCATTGCGTCAGTGCTCATCGTGGCCGTGGCTGGGAGCGCTCCCGGAGCGGGGCGCGGATCAGCAAGCGGGTGCGGGTGGGTCATCAAGCACTCACGTTTCGGAATCGGACGGTGCGCAGCTGGAACGCGCGGAAGGGCAACTCGATGTTCTCACCTTCGCCCCGCGGTTCGCCGCTCAGCGCGCGCTCGAGCAGGTCGGTCGACTCGATGACCTCGGCGGTTCCGGCGAGGGTCAGGGTGGTTGCACAGCGTCCGCCGCGCGACTCATACAGCCGCACGACGAGGTCGCCACTGCCGTCGCCCGCGAGCTTGACTGTCTCGATCACGACGGCGGGGTTGCTGCTCGTGACGATCGGCGCGATGGGAGCCGCCGCGCGCACGGCCCGCAGGGGCGTGGCGAGGTCGTACCCGAGGGCCACAGCATCGCCGATCGTCGCGCCGGGCGCGATGCGGAAGCGCATGAGGTGCTCGCCCTGGTCGCTCTCGGGGTCGGGAAAGAGCGGAGCCCGCAGCAACGAGAACCGCACGGTCGTGGTGGTACCGCCGTCGGCGCGCGTGTCGCGCGAGACGTCGTAGCCATAGGTCGAGTCGTTGGCGATCGCCACGCCATAGCTGGGCTCGCCAAGGTGCACGAAGCGGTGCTGGCACGCCTCGAACCGCGCGGCATCCCAACTGGTGTTGGTGTGGGTCGCGCGAAACAGGTGCCCGAACTGCGTCTCGGCCGCGATGCGGTCGGCGTGCACATCGAGCGGCACGGCGAGCTTCAGAATCTTCCCGCGCTCGCGCCAGTCGATGCGGTTCTCGATCTCGAGCGCGCTCGCTCCGGCGCGCAGAATGAGGCGCTGCTCAATGAGCGACTCACCGACCCGGCGCACGGTGATGACCGTGGCCTCGCCGACGCCCGCGCGCACGCGCCGCTCATCCACCTCGAGCAGCTCGGTGACCGTGCGCTTGTAGTGCGCGTCGAGATCCCACGCGTCCCACAGGTTGGGCAGGTCGCGGTGCAGCCGCAGCACGTTCGCGGGGCTTCCGGGCGCGATGGCCTCGCGACCATCAGCGTGGGCGATGAGCGAGGTCACGTGCCCCCGCGCATCCACCACCGCTCGAATGATGCCGTTGTCGAGCACCGTGGCACCCTCGTCGGCCTCGGTCGCCGTGACCGACGGATGCTCGGCCTCGAGCACCGCTGCCACCATCACTCCAGCACCCAGAGCCGGCACGCCCGCACGCGCAAAGGGTGACGCGTTGACGACGAGCTCGTGGTCGCCCCCCTGCCCGGCGAGCGCCGCTCCGTTCTCGGAGACCGCGGCGAGCGCCGCGAGGGCCTCAGCGATGATGCCCTCGAGCACCTCGGTCACGGCCGCGTGGCGCTGCTCGGCCTCGCGGTGCACCCAGGCGATCGAGCTGCCCGGCAAGATGTCGTGAAACTGCAGCAGCAGCACGGTCTGCCACGCGCGGTCGAGCGACTCGGTCGGATACTCAAACGACGTGCGCAGCGCGGCTGTCGCGGCCCACAACTCGGCCTGCCGCAGCAGCGACTCGTTGCGGCGATTGCCCTGCTTGGTGCGCAGTTGCGAAGTGAAGACGCCGCGGTGCAGCTCGAGATACATCTCGCCGCTCCACACGGGCGCCTGCGGGTATTCGGCCTCGGCGGCCTCGAAGAAGTCGCGCGAGCTGCCCATCGTGACGCGCGGCGAACCCTCGAGGTCGGCCGTGCGATGCGCCGCCGCGATCATCTCGCGCGTCGGTCCGCCACCGCCGTCTCCCCACCCAAAGGGCACGAGCGACATCGTGGCGCGGCCCTTTTCGCTGAAGTTCCCTTCGGCGTGGGCGAGTTCGCGGCCGTTGATTTCGCTGATGTAGGTGTCGACGGGCGGAAAGTGCGTGAAGACGCGCGTGCCGTCGATGCCCTCCCACCAGAAGGTGTGGTGGGGC
>JAYUKK010000284.1:0-2324 GCA_043764515.1 Microbacterium sp. | reverse complement strand
CCCGGCGCGGTCGCAACCCCGGAGAGCATCCCGTCGCCCGAATCTGCCGAATCGGCAGAGTCACCGCCTTCTGCGCCGGAGCCTGAGGCGCCGCCGCGACCGGCTGTTCAGCACCAAGCCGAGGTCAACGGTCGCCAGCGGTATGGCGAGGCTGTGGTGCGCGAGGTGCTCGGGGCGACCTTCCTCGTCGAAGAGACGCTCGAGCCGCTCGTGACCGCGGGGGGAGCGGACCTGTTCGCCGATGCGCTCACGACCGACCCTGGATCGCCAGCGGCACCCGCCGTCGCGCACGACCCCGACCGACCGTCGAGCGCCGACGCCCCCGACCCCTTGCGCGACGAGTACTAGCCCTTAGAGGCGAGAGAGCAGAGCTGACGTGTACGACGGCATCATTCAAGACCTCATCGACGAGTTTGGGCGTCTGCCTGGCATCGGCCCGAAGTCGGCGCAGCGCATCGCGTTTCACATTCTGCAGACCGAGTCGTTCGACGTCGCGCACCTCGCGCAACTGCTCATCGACGTGCGCGAGAAGGTGCGGTTCTGCGAGATCTGCGGCAACGTGGCCGAAGAAGCGCAGTGCTCGATTTGCCGCGATGTGCGCCGCAGCCCTACGACGATCTGTGTCGTCGAAGAGGCCAAAGATGTCGTGGCGATTGAACGCACCCGTGAGTTCCGCGGGCTGTACCACGTGCTCGGGGGCGCCATCAGCCCCATCGATGGCATCGGCCCTGACGACCTGCGCATCGGTTCACTGCTCACCCGACTGCGCGACGGCACCGTGACCGAGGTCATTATCGCCACCGACCCCAACCTCGAGGGCGAGGCGACCGCCACCTACCTCTCGCGGCTGCTCGTGCAGCCGGGTCTTACGGTCTCGCGCCTCGCGAGCGGGCTCCCCGTCGGCGGCGACCTTGAGTATGCCGACGAGGTCACCCTCGGTCGCGCGTTCGAAGGACGCCGCACGGTCGAGCGCTAGCCGCGAGGCGGTGACGAGCGCGCATGCCGCGCCGGGCATCCACTCGCAGTAGAATCGGGGCTCAGGCTCACCACCGCTGTCGCGCCGCCGGTTCGAGTGCATGCGTGCTCGATGCCGCTTTCGACATTCATCCTCAGCCCTGCTGCGCCACCAATCCAGGAGTACCACCGTGAGCCTCATCGTGCAGAAGTTCGGTGGATCGTCGGTGGCCGATGCCGAAAGCATCAAGCGCGTCGCGAAGCGCGTGGTCGAGACCCGCAAGGGTGGCAACCAAGTGGTCGTCGCCGTGAGCGCGATGGGCGACACGACCGATGATCTCATCGACCTCGCCCACCAGGTCGCGCCGCTGCCCGACCCGCGCGAGATGGACATGCTGCTCACCACCGGCGAGCGCATCTCGATGGCACTGCTCGCCATGGCCATCAAGAGCATGGGCCACGACGCGCGCTCGTTCACGGGCAGCCAGGCCGGCATGATCACGGATGCGCGCCACGGCGCCGCGCGCATCGTTGACGTCACCCCGGTGCGCGTGCAAGAGGCGCTCGATGAGGGGGCCATCGCCATCGTCGCAGGCTTCCAGGGCTTCAACCGCGACAGCCGCGACATCACGACGCTCGGTCGCGGCGGCAGCGACACCACCGCGGTCGCGCTCGCCGCGGCGCTCAAGGCCGACGTGTGCGAGATCTACACCGATGTCGATGGCGTCTTCACGGCCGACCCGCGCGTCGTCAAGACCGCTCGCAAGCTCGACCGCGTGACCACAGAAGAGATGCTCGAGCTCGCCGCGGCGGGCGCCAAGGTTTTGCACATTCGCGCCGTCGAGTTTGCGCGCCGTAACGGCGTGACTCTGCACGTGCGGTCGTCGTTCTCGCCCAATGAGGGCACCTGGGTCGTCACCCCGAAAGAGGGAGAAGTCATGGAAGAGCCGATCATCACCGGAGTCGCCGGCGATCTGAGCGAGGCGAAGATCACGGTTGTGGGCGTGCAAGACACCCCGGGCATGGCCGCCGACATCTTCACGATCGTGGCCGAGACGGGCGCCAACATCGACATGATCGTGCAGAACGTCTCGACCGCGGCGACGAGCCGCACTGACATCAGCTTCACGCTTCCTAAGAGCGACGGCGAAAAGGTGCTCACGGCGCTGCGTGCCACGCAGTCGAACCTCGGCTTCGAGTCACTCGCCTACGACGACCAGATCGGCAAGCTCTCGGTGGTCGGCGGCGGCATGCGCACGAGCGCGGGCGTCTCGGCCCAGCTCTTCACCGCGCTCAAGAACGCGGGCATCAACATGGAGATGATCAGCACGTCAGAGATTCGCATCTCGGTCGTCATGCGTGCGGACACT
>JAYUKK010000283.1:0-7820 GCA_043764515.1 Microbacterium sp. | reverse complement strand
TCGTACTTCTCGTTGTCGATGTTCTCTTCGCTGCCGGGGCGCGCAACGTTCTCAATGAGTTCGTAGCCGCTGTAGACGCCCCACGTGGGGCTCGCCGTGGCGGCGATCGCGGCGCGGATCTTGTAGGCGGGCACGCCCCCGAACTGCAAGTACTCAGTGAGGATGTCGGGCGTGTTCACGAAGAGGTTTGGCCGCAAGAACGCGCTGGACTCGTGGCTCAACTCGGTGAGGTAGCTCTCGAGCTCGACCTTCGTGTTGCGCCAGGTGAAGTAGGTGTACGACTGCTGGTACCCGGCACCGGCGAGGGCGTGCATCATGGGCGGTCGGGTGAACGCCTCAGCGAGAAAGACCACATCGGGGTGCTCGGTGTTGACCTCGTTGAGCAGCCACTCCCAGAAGTGCAGCGGCTTGGTGTGCGGGTTGTCGACGCGGAAGATGCGCACCCCGCGCTCGATCCAGAGGCGCACGATGCGCAACACCTCGAGGCTGAGGCCTTCCGGGTCGTTGTCGAAGTTGAGCGGGTAAATGTCTTGATACTTCTTCGGCGGGTTCTCGGCGTAGCGAATCGAGCCGTCAGGCAACGTCGTGAACCATTCGGGATGCTCTGCCACCCACGGGTGGTCGGGTGCGCACTGCAACGCAAGGTCGATGGCAATCTCGATGCCGTTCTTGGCCGCTGCGGCGACGAACGCCTCGAAGTCGGCGACGGTGCCGAGGTCGGGATGCACGGCGTCGTGCCCGCCCTCGCTCGAACCGATCGCCCACGGGCTGCCGGGGTCGTGCGGGCCCGGGGTGAGCGTGTTGTTCGGGCCTTTGCGATTGATGTGCCCGATGGGGTGAATCGGAGGAAGGTACACGACGTCGAAGCCCATACTCGCGATCGCGGGCAAGCGCTTCGTGGCGGTCGCAAAGGTGCCGCTCTGCCACGAGCCGTCTTTACGCTTCTTGGCGCCTTCAGAGCGAGGGAAGAATTCGTACCAGCTGCCGACCGCGGCGCGCGTGCGCTCCACCCGCAGCACCAACTGCTCGCTGCGTGTCAGCAGGCTGCGCAGCGGGTTGGCGGCGAGCGCGGCGACCACGCGCGCATCGTTCGCGACAGCGAGGCGTGCCGCGGGGGTGAGGGTCATCTTGCGCATCACCGTGCGCGCATCACTGAGCACGGCCGCGGCAGGAGACCCAGCGGCCAGGACGGCCGCGCGGTCGAGCAAGAGTGCGCCTTCGAGCAACATGAGCTCGACATCCACGCCCGCCTCGATCTTGACCGATGCGGCGTGCAGCCACGTGGCCCAGTCGTCGGCATAGGCCTCGACATGCCAGCGGTGGGTGCCCGCCTGCACGACCGGCACGTCAACGTGCCAGCGGTCGGTGCCCGCAGCGCCCTGCGTGAGCGGGTGGTGGGAAATCGTGCCATCGGGCGTGGCGAGCACAACCTCGGCGCCGAGGGAGTCGTGGCCTTCACGAAAAACCGTGGCCGCGAACGGAACCACTTCGCCGACGAACGCTGTGCTCGGCCAGCGGTTTTCGGGCTGTTGCGGGCTCAAATGCCGAATGGGGATGCGCCCAATGCGGTGAGTGAAGGGCGGAGTCTGCGTCGATGCCACCCCTCGACCCTACGCCGGGCCCGTGCTCGATGCGTGGTCGTTCTGCATGGCACGGCGTGCCGCAGTTTTCGCACCGGTCGGAGGGCGCCGGGGTGAGGCTCAGAATGTACCCCGGCCGGGGTACACGAATCGGTGTCGCGACCGCGCGCTGTTGTCGACATTAACGTACGCTGGTGAACGGAAGACGAACGGCGTACACACCCGAAGTGCCCGGCTCGTTGTCTTCTCGGTACGGAGCAACCCGAACTGCTCCGAAGCACAGGACCGGTACTCGAATTCCCCCTCTCGAGTCCGGTCCTGTTCGTCGTAGGGGGAACAGCGCACCACGGTTTGTGTCACTGCCTGGAACCGGTTCCTGAACATTCGAACGCTCGCCTAGAGTGGGGGTTTGGGGTGCCCCCACCACGCCCCCGCCGAGGAGTGATGAGAGTGAAGGCGATCCGCCGATTCACCGTTCGTACCGTGCTGCCCGAGTCGCTAGCTGCCGTGTCGGCGCTCGCCGCCAACCTGCGATGGTCGTGGCACGAGCCCACGAAGGCACTCTTCGCGCGCATCGACCCGGAGCGCTGGGACGACCTCGAGCATGACCCCGTTGCCCTGCTCGGCGCGGTCGACCCGGCACGCCTTGACGAACTCGCCGCTGACCCCTCGTTCATGGCCGAGGCCGAGGCGCTGCGTGCCGACCTCACGGCCTACCTCGAGCAGCCGCGCTGGTACCAGTCACTGCCCGACGCGCCCGAGCGCATCGCTTACTTCTCGCCAGAGTTCGGTATTGCCTCGGCCATTCCGCAGTATTCAGGCGGCCTGGGCATTCTCGCGGGCGACCACCTGAAGAGCGCGAGCGACCTTGGTCTGCCCCTCATCGGGGTTGGCTTGTTTTACCGGGCCGGTTACTTCCGCCAGGCGATCGACCGCGATGGCTGGCAGAAAGAGACCTACCCGCTCATCGATCCCGACGGCCTGCCGATGCAGGTGCTGCGCGAGCACGATGGCAGCGCTGTTCGCGTCACGCTGAGCCTGCCGGGTGGCGAAGCACTGCACGCTCGCGTCTGGCAGATGCACGTCGGCCGTGTCGTGTTGTTGCTGCTCGACACCGACATTCACGACAACAACGACGAGCTGCGCGGTGTCACCGATCGTCTCTACGGCGGTGGTGGCGAGCACCGCCTGTTGCAAGAACTCTTGCTCGGCATCGGTGGAGTTCGGGCCATCAAGCGTTATGTCGACCTCAGCGGCACCGCGTCTCCTGAGGTGTTCCACACCAACGAAGGCCACGCTGGCTTCTTGGGCCTTGAGCGCATCAGTGACCTCATCGCCGAGGGCCTGTCGTTCACCGAGGCATTGCAGGTTGTGCGGGCAGGAACGCTGTTCACGACTCACACACCCGTGCCCGCCGGCATCGACCGCTTCGAGGGCGACCTCATCGAGCGGTACTTCTCGACTGACCTGCTGCCCGGTGTGGCCTCGGCTGACGTGGTTGCTCTCGGCACCGAAGACTACGAAGGCGGCGACCCCGCTGTCTTCAACATGGCCGTCATGGGTCTGCGCCTCGCGCAGCGCGCCAACGGCGTGAGCAAGCTGCATGGCGACGTGTCGCGCGGCATGTTCGGTGCCCTGTGGGAGGGCTTTGATCAGGATGACGTGCCCATCACCTCGGTGACCAACGGCGTTCACGCCCCCACGTGGACCGACCCGCTCATGGTCGCGCTCGCGCGCGAGAAGCTCGGAACCTACGAGACGTCGTCGTGCGACTGGAACTCTGACGCGGTGACCGACGCCGACCTGTGGACGGTGCGCCGCGCGATGCGCCAGCAGCTCGTGACTGATGCGCGTCAGCGCGTAACGGCCGCATGGACCGAGCAAAACCCCGGCGTGGCCGCACCGACGTGGATGGGCGAGATTCTCGACCCCGACGTGCTCACGATCGGCTTCGCTCGTCGCGTGCCGACCTACAAGCGCCTCACGCTCATGCTCCACGACCCCGACCGCTTGCGCGCGCTGCTGACGCACCCCGACCGCCCCGTGCAGCTCGTGATCGCCGGCAAGTCGCACCCCGCCGACGACAGCGGCAAGGCACTCATCCAGAAGCTCGTGCAGTTCGCGGCCGAGCCCGAGCTGCGTCGCCGCATCGTCTTTTTGCCGAACTACGACATCGGAATGGCGCGGTTGCTCTACCCGGGCACCGACATCTGGTTGAACAACCCGCTGCGTCCGCTCGAGGCGTGCGGAACATCCGGAATGAAGGCGGCCCTCAACGGCTCGCTCAACCTGTCGATCCTCGATGGCTGGTGGAACGAGTACTACGACGCCGAGAACGGCTGGGCGATTCCGACGGCCGACGCTGCGGGCGATGGTGCCGAGCGCGACAAGCTCGAGGCCGAGGCCATGTATGACCTCATCGAGCACCAGATTGCGCCGCGGTTCTACGACCACGACGAGGAGGGGCTTCCGAAGCGCTGGTTGCAGAACATCCGCCACACGCTCGCGACGCTCTCACCCGAGCTCTCGGCCGACCGTATGGTGCGCGAATACGTCGAGCGTCTCTACGTTCCCGCTGCGCACGCCGAGCGCGCCATCACGGCCGACGGCAGCCGTCCGGCGCGTGAACTCGCGGCGTGGAAGACGCGCGTGGTGGCTGAGTGGCCCCACGTCTCGGTCACGCACGTTGAGTCAGGCGGCGTGCAGTCGCCCCAGGTGGGCGACGAGCTCAAGGTGCGCGCGCACGTGCAGCTCGCGGGCCTCTCGCCCGACGATGTGCTGGTCGAGGTCGCGTTCGGTCGCGCTCGCAACGGCGATGACCTCGTGGATGTTCACCGCCAGCCCCTCGAATTGGCCGAGCACGAGCTGGGCCAGCCCGCGACGTTCGTCGGCACCGTGCCGCTCGGGCGCTCGGGGTCGTTCGGCTACAACGTGCGGGTTACCCCTCGCCACGCGCTGCTCGCGAACCCGGCCGAGCTCGGCCTGATCGCGGTCGCGCAGTAATGCCCGGGGCGCAGCCCCGCGACAGAGCAGAAACTCGTCTCACGGGCAGTCAGCGCGCGATATCCGCGAGCTGGCCGCCCGTGATGCTGAGCAGGTCATCAGCCGCGAGTTCGATGTCGAAGCCGCGTCGGCCGCCCGAGACGTAGATGGTCTCCCACAGCGCCGCGGTTTCGTCGAGCACCGTGGGCAGAGCAGTCTTCTGACCGATGGGCGAGATGCCGCCCACGACGTATCCCGTTTTGCGCTCCGCCACGGCAGGGTCGGCCATGACGGCGCGCTTGGCTCCGACGGCGGCGGCGAGGTTCTTGAGGTCGAGCATCCCCGTCACCGGAACAATGCCCACGACGAGGCGTCCGTCGGCCTCTGCCAGCAGCGTCTTGAAGACGCGGTCGGGGTCAAGGCCCAGCGCCGTGGCGGCCTCGAGGCCGTAGTTGGTGGCTGCGGGGTCGTGCACATAGGTGTGGGCCGTGAAAGGGAATCCCGCCGTTACGAGCGCGACCGTCGCGGGTGTGCCCGGGCCAGCGGGGAAGCCGTTCTTGCTCATGGTGCCGGCCGCTCAGCCGTGCGCGCGGAACAACAACATCGACGTGGCGCCGACGGCCAGCGTCTCGCCGGGCGCGTGCTCGCTGACGAGGTCAGTGATGTCGTCGTGCGAGCTATCCCACAGGAGCGTGTAGCCGTCGACGCCGACGTGTGTGGGCAGGGTCACCTCGGTGGGTTCGTCGATGCCGTGAACGATGAGCAAGATGCGGTTGAACTCTTCAAACTCGGGGGTCGACGCGGCGAGGTACTGCAGGGTGCGTTCGGCAGGCGAATCCCAGTCCTCCATCGTCATGGCCTGGCCCTCTTTGCTGAACCAGTCCATTTGCGTGGCGTTGGGCACCGTCTCGCCCCAGCGCCCGTAGCGGACCGGGCGCAGCGCGGGGTTTTCTCGCCGCAACTGCAAAAGACGCTGAACAACCCGGCGAAGATCGTGCTGCCACCCGTCAAGATTCCAGTCGAGCCAGGTGAGTTCGCTGTCGTGGCAGTAGGCGTTGTTGTTGCCGCGCTGGCTGCGACCGACTTCGTCGCCCGCCGTGATCATGGGCATGCCCGCGCTCAACAGCAGTGTCGCCATGAGGTTGCGCATGGCCTTGCGACGCGCCGTGTTGACGACGGGATCGTCGGTGAGGCCTTCCACTCCGAAGTTGAAGGAGCGGTTGTTGTCGGTGCCATCGCGATTGTTTTCGCCGTTGCCGATGTTGTGTTTGCCGTTGTACGACGTGAGATCGGCCACGGTGAAGCCGTCGTGGGCGGTGATGAAGTTGACGCTCGCGAGTGGCCCGCGCTCGTGCGCGAAGACATGGGCGCTGCCGGTGATGCGCCGTGCGAGCGAGCCGATGCCTTCGGGGGCCGTGCCGTGTGAGCGAGCTTCGCCGACATCCGTCAACCAGAAGGCACGTGCGCGGTCGCGGAAGCCGTCGTTCCACTCGTGGTACCCGTGCGGAAACTTGCCGACCTGCCAGCCACCCATGCCGACATCCCAGGGCTCAGAAATCATCTTGACGCCCTGCAGAGCGGGGTCGTCGAGAATCGCCCGCAGCAGGGGATGTTCGGTGTCGAATTCGGCGCCGGCGTTGCGCCCGAGAGTGGCCATGAGGTCGAAGCGGAACCCATCGACCTGAACCTCGTTCGCCCAGTAGCGCAGCGAGTCGAGCACGAGCCGTTGCGCCACGGGTTGCGAGAAGTCGATCGTGTTGCCGCACCCCGTGGTGTCGATGTAGGTGCCGTCGGCCTGCTGGCGATAGTAGGTGGCGCCGTCGATACCGCGAAAGCTCGTGACAGGGCCGTCGCGACCTTCTTCGGCCGTGTGGTTGTAGACGACGTCGAGCACCACTTCGAGGCCGGCTTCGTGCAGCAGTTTGACCATGCCCTTGAACTCGCGCAGCACCGCGCCCGTGCCGCCGAACTGTGCGTCACGCGTGGCGTAGCTCGCGTGCGGCGTAAAAAAGTTGAGGGTGTTGTAGCCCCAATAGTTAGTCAGCCCCTGGTTCTGCAACCGCTGTTCGCTCACGTGCTGGTACACGGGCAACAGCTCGATGGTCGTGACGCCGAGGTCTTTCAGATAGTCGATCGTTGAGGGGTGAGCAAGCCCCGCGTAGGTGCCACGCAGCTCGTCGGGCAGTTCGGGCGAGAGCTTGGTGAGGCCCTTGACGTGAGCTTCGTAGAGCACGGTGTGGTCGAGCGCGACCTGGGGCTTCTGCACTCCTCCCCAGTCGAAGGCGTCGTCTTGCACGTAGCTGCGCCAGGCGCCGTCGGGCGTGCGTGCGAGCCCGCGCGCATAGGGGTCGAGCAGCAGTCGCTCACGATCGAAGGCGTGCGTCGGGCCCGCGGGGCCGTCAACGCGTAGCGCGTAGCGCACCCCGGGGCGCAGCGACTTGGAGGTGATGTGCCACACGCCCGACTTCATGCGGTGCAGGTCGTGCGTCTCGGCAATCCAGGAGTGGTCGTCGGGCGAAAAGATGCACAGCTCGATCGCGGTGGCATGCGTGCTCGCCACGCGCAACTCGCCGCCTCGAGCGGTCTGTCGCACGCCGAGGTGCACGAAAGGGTCGTTCGTCGCCATGCGTCTTAGGCTAGGTCAAGCGCGCGCGGGCCCCGTTCACGGTGGGGTACGCGCTATTCGCCCGCCCGTCGAGAGGAGGCCGCCGTGATCTATCTCGACCACGCGGCAACCTCGCCCATGCCGACCGAGGTGCGCGAGGCCTACGTCGAGGCGTTGCAACTCGTCGGCAATCCCTCGTCGATTCACGGGGCGGGTCAGCATGCTCGCGCCGTGCTCGATGACGCGCGCGTGCGCATCGCCTCAACGCTCGGCATCGACGCCATCGAACTCACCTTCACGGGCGGCGGCACGGAAGCCGTCAACCTCGCCATCAAGGGGATCTACTGGGCACGCAACGCCGCCCCGTCGACGGATGCTCGCCCACGCATCCTCGTGCCGCGCACCGAGCACCACGCCGCGCTCGACGCGGTCGAGTGGCTCGAGGCGCACGAGGGCGCCTCGCTGACCTGGCTCGAGGTCGATGAGCTCGGCCGCCTGCGTCTCGACGGTCTGGAAGAAGCCCTCGGTGACGGCAGCGATATTGCCCTGCTGACGATGCTGCACGCCAACAACGAGGTCGGCACGCTGCAGCCCGTGGCCGAGGCAGCGGCGCTCGCCGCGGCCGTCGGCGTGCCCGTGCACGTCGACGCGAT
>JAYUKK010000282.1:0-7866 GCA_043764515.1 Microbacterium sp. | reverse complement strand
ATAGGCGCCGTAGCTCGCACCCTCACCGTGCCCGCCGACGACGCCCAGGGCACGGAGTATTGGCTCAACGTCGTCGACGTGGGCGCGCTTGCCAACGGCACCGCCTACGCGGTCGGAGTCAGCGCACGCAACGACTCGTTCGACCCGCTGACCACGTGGGCCACAGCGACCACCACCGGAATCCCGGCAGGAGCACCGCTCGTGCTTGCCTCTCCCACGGCGCTCGGGTCGACGTCAGACTCGGGTGCAGGAGATGCCTCAGTCAGCGTGAACTGGGCGGGTGCCTTTGCCGGTAACGGTCGCGCTGTGCAGAGCTATTACGTCTGGATCGATTCGTCGGGGTCTGCGCCGGCGTGCGACGTGACGGGAGTCGACGATGGTGCCCCCGTGCATGTGCCGCCGTCGGGCGTCACCACAGTCTCCGGCTCGTTGACGTCGACGGTCGTCTCTGGGCTCACACCCGACACGGACTATCGCGTCGTCGTGCTGGCATACAACGGCCAAGGATGCACCGCGAGCGTTGAGGTGACGGCCACGCCACGCGAGCGACCGTCGGTCATCAGCGCCATTGATGTCGAGGGTCCTGTCGCGGTCGCGGAAGGCCAGTGGGATTTCCGCCTGCTCGGGGTCACCACTGCGGGCGGCGACAGCGTCGACTCGGTGCAGTACCGTCTGCTCGGCACGGGGGTCGACCCGGCTGAGTCGGTTGCCGGCGCGCTGCCAACACTGCTCACGGCGGGCACCACCCATTACGGCCACACTCTGCAAGTAGAGGTGCGAGGCTGCCGACAGTACGAAGAGTTGTTATGCGGCCCGTGGTCGGCACCCTTCGACCTTGGTGTAGCGGTCCTCATCGACGTGCAACCATCAATCACCGTTGTGGGTGAGGTGCCGGATCCGCGCACAGTCAGTGTCAGTTTCACGCCGGTTGCCCTCGACGATTACGACTCCGTCGATCACGTGTGCGCGGGAGGCGACCCCATCGACTACCCCGACGCCACCAGTTGCGTCATTACCGCCGCACCCTCTGACGATCCGCGACTCGTCGTCACCGTTACCGCAAACGCCGTCACCTACACCCGGGAGTATCGACCATGACCATGACCCCCGAGCAGGCCTCTTGGTTCGCGGATATCGCTGACCGCATCGTCACCAACGTGGAGCACGTGGTGTTGGGCAAGTCGTACGTGATCCGACTCAGCCTCACCGCGCTGCTGAGCGAGGGCCATCTGCTGCTCGAGGATGTTCCTGGCACGGGCAAGACGTCGATGGCGCGGGCGCTCGCGCAGAGCATCCGTGGCACGACAACGCGCGTGCAGTTCACGCCGGACTTGCTGCCCGGCGACATCACCGGAATGACCGTTTACGACCAACGGTCTGGCGACTTCGAATTTCACCGCGGCCCGGTATTCGCCACGATTGTGCTCGCCGACGAGATCAACCGCGCGAGCCCGAAGACGCAGTCGGCACTGCTTGAGGTCATGGAAGAGGGCAACGTCACGATCGACGGCGTCACGCATGCGGTCTCTGCGCCGTTCCTCGTGATTGCGACCCAGAACCCGATTGAGCAGGCCGGCACCTACCGCTTGCCCGAAGCGCAACTCGACCGCTTCCTCATGAAAACCGCGATTGGGTACCCCGATCACGCAGCAACCGTCCGCATCCTCGATTCCGCCGGCGGTGCGCGTGCCGTCGTGCTCGAACCCGTCGTCGAGCTGGAGGTCGTCCGCGATCTCATCGCGGTTGCCCGCACCGTGCACGTTGATCCCGTCATCACTGACTACGTCGCCCGCTTGGTCGATGCGACGCGCTCACACCCCGACGTTCGGTTGGGGGCGAGCGTGCGTGGCGCCCTCGCCCTCGTGCGCTGCGCGAAGACTTTCGCGGCAATGCAGGGCCGCCATTATGTGGTGCCCGATGACGTCAAGGCACTCGCCGAGCCCGTGCTCGCACACCGGCTTGGCCTCGACCCCGAGTCAGAGTTCGATGGGGTCACGGCATCGATTGTCGTTGCGCAGATCCTCGTCGAGACACCTCCGCCGAGCGATCGGATTGCCGTGTGACGACCGCCCCTCCCGATCGTTCGCGCTCGACATCTCCTTCCGCAGCGACCGCTACGGCGGGAGGTGCTCGCCGCGCCCTCGACGAGTCGACCATTGGGTCGACCGTGACGACGGCGCGCACGCGAATTGTCGGTGAGCGAACCGGATGGGCGGCGGATGCCGTGGTGGCGGCTGTGCGCGCCACTCGCGCCTTGCAGGCGGGCACCAACCGGACCCTTCGAGCTGTGTCGTCGGTGGTGACGCCGCTGGGCTGGAGCATCGCTGCCCTCGTGCCGATTGTGCTCATTGCCGGCTACGCGTGGGGCTGGAGCGAACTCATTGTGCTGGGGGTCACCGGGGCCACGCTCGGCGTCGTCGCGGCCCTGTATCTCGTTGGCCGCACTCGACTGTCGGTGATTCTCGTGCCGCCCGCTCAGCGTGTCGCCGTGGGCGACCGAGCTCTCGCGACGTTGCGGGTCACAAATCCCACTCGCCGGCGCTCGTTCGGGCAGGTTGTGGACGTGCCGGTGGGGCGCGAGATTATCGAGGCATCAATCGCGGGCCTCGCGCCCGGCGTCGGGACCGAGCGCCAGTTCGAGGTCCCCACGGCTCGTCGAGGTCGACTGACACTAGGACCCGTTCGGACAGTGCGCGCCGATCCGATCGGGCTCGTGCGACGCGAAATCGTGTACACGAACGCGCTCGAGCTCATCGTGCATCCGCGAACGATTGATATTCCGTCGACGTCTAGCGGACTCGTGCGTGACCTTGAAGGTCAACCAACACGGGACCTGACCCCGAGTGATCTCGCCTTCCACGCCCTTCGTGAATACGTGCCGGGTGACGATCGGCGGCACATCCACTGGAAGTCGACGGCCAAGACGGGCCGATTCATGGTGCGCCAGTTTGAAGAGACGCGTCGCAGCCACCTGATCGTTGCGCTGAGCATCGCAAGCATCGACTTCGGTTCTGATGAGGAGTTTGAACTGGCGGTGAGCGTCACGGGCAGCCTCGGGGCGCGCGCTATTCGCGACGCGCGTGAGGTCTCCGTTGTCGTGAGTGCCGTCACGCCCGAGTTCGCCAAGCGCGCTCTCGTCGTCTTGCGGCCCCTGTCGACCCTGACCCCGACGCGCCTGCTGGATGATCTCGCGGTCGTCGACCACGGTCCGGCAGCGCTGGGCATTCTCGATGTCGCGCGCCTTGCTGGCGACACGGCCCGTGGCGTCTCTGTTGCTTTTCTGGTCGTCGGCTCAACCGTGACCCCTGCGCGACTCCGAACCGCGGCAGCGGGTTTCCCCCCGGCGGTCGAGGTGGTGGTGATCGTCTGCGACCCGGAGCACATTCCCGGGCGACGACGACTCGGCAGTTTCACGGTCGTCACGATCGGGTCGCTCGCCGACCTGCGCCGTGCCATGCGAGGGGCGTCATCGTGGTGAGGGCATCCCGTGATTCGCGCCGTGCTCCCGCGCGCCGCACCGAGCGGCCGCGCGTACCGCGATCGGTGATGGTGTCGGCGGCCGTCTTTTCGATGGTGGCGTGGGCGATCATCGCGATCGTCCTATGGCCGATTTACCGCGACCCCGCCTACGTTGTTCTTGCGGTCATGGCCATTGTGCTCGGCACCGCGGTTGCGATCACGGGGTCGATCGCACGGTGGCCGGGCTGGGGCGTGCTGCTGGCGACCGTCGCAACATTCACGGTCGTCGGGGTTCCGCTCGCCGTGCCCGGTCGCACGGTGTACGGAATCCTGCCCGAGCCCGAGGGCATCATTGATCTTTTTGCCGGGGTCGTGCTGGGCTGGCGCCAACTGCTCACGATCGATCTTCCGGTCGGGGCATATGAAGCGCTGTTGGTGCCGGCACTCGTGCTGTTGCTTGCTGGTCCCGTCGTGACCGTGTTCATGGCACTCACGGCGAAGCGCGGCGAGCTGGCGACGATTGCGCCGCTCGTCGTCTTCCCTCTCGCCGTCGCGATGGGCCCGGAAGACCCGGAGCTGCCCATCGTGACGGCCATTGCTCTCGTGACGACCCTCTTGCTGTGGATGGCGGTGTGGCGTCGTCACCGCCGGCACGCCGCGCTCGGTACTCCTGCGGCGACGGAATCGCGGTGGCTCGGTGTTCGCTCGATCGCCGCCGCGATCACCCTGCTGCTGGTTGCCGGAGCCGTGGGCGCGGCCGCCGCCACGGTCATCCCAGCGGCGGGGGAGCGGACGGTGCTCCGCTCGATCGTTGAACAGCCGTTTGATCCACTCGACCAGCCGAGTCCGCTCTCGGCCTATCGCGCATCGTTCTCCCCGGAGGTCGCCGACGCTCCTGCCCTCACCGTCTCGGGCGCTCCCGATGGATCGCGAATCCGTATCGCCGTTCTCGACAGTTATGACGGAACGGTGTTCGCGGTGGGCAGTGACAGTGTCGACAGTGCCTCCGGACGGTTCGTGCGCATCCCGACACAACGTGATCTTTCGGCCGCGGCGGGTCAACCGGTGACCGTGAGCATCGAAGTGCGACGCAGTTCCGGCGTATGGTTGCCAACCATCGGCGAGTTCGGGCGCATCACGATGGTGGGCGATGACGCGGCCGATCTTCGCGATCGATTCGTCCTCAACACGGTCACCGGTACCGCAGCGCTCGTCGGCGGCGTGCCGGAGGGATTGGAGTACGACCTCAACGTTGCTGTCGTCACCGATCCTGCATCCGCCGTATCGCTGGATCGCATTGTGCCAGGGCCGGCGACCGTGCCGGGCATCACCGAAGTGCCCGAAGCCTTGGTCACATGGCTCGACGACGTGGTGGCAGGGGTTGAGGGCCCTGGCCCCCAACTGTCGCGCGCGCTGACAGAATTGCGGGCGCAGGCTTACCTGAGCCATGGCATGAGCGAGGACGAAGCGCCGAGCCGGTCTGGCCACTCGATCGAACGGCTCGAGTCGCTCTTCACCAACCGCCCGATGGTGGGTGACGCTGAACAGTTTGCGGCTGCTGCTGCCCTCATCGCCCGTCAACTCGGGTTCGCGTCGCGGGTGGTGTTGGGCTTCGCGGAGGTCGGGGGCGAAGGCCCAATTACTCTCCGGGAGAGCGATCGCACCGCGTGGATCGAGATTTCCGCCGCCGCCGAGGGCTGGATTCCCGTTGACGTCGTTCCCGAAAGACGCGAACTTCCCCCCGCAGAGCCCGATGAGCCCGTTCCCGTATCGCGTCCACAGAATGCGGTGCAGCCGCCTGTCGATGACCCGCCCGCACTCGAAGAGCTTGCGCCGCCCGAGATCGAGCAACTCGACAACCCTGCCCTCGATCCGTTCTGGCAGGCCGTGCTCGAGGCGCTGCGCGTCGCGGGAGTTGTCACACTCATCGCGGCGTTGCTCGCGTCGCCTCTTCTCGGGGTTGTTGCTGCCAAGCTCCAGCGTCGGCGCCGCCGTCGCACCGCGGCAGACCCGACCGTGCGCATCTTGGGCGGGTGGCTCGACGTCACCGACGCCGCACGCGACCACGGGCTTGACCTCCCCACGGCAGCAACGCGCAGCGAAGTGGCCACGGCGATCGGCCGAGCTCAGGCACTCGTGCTCGCGCGAGTTGCCGACCGCGCGGTCTACGCGCCTGAAGAACCCGACTTGCTCGAGGCTGACCGAGTGTGGGAGACGGCGGACGCGCTGCGGGCATCCCTCGCCGAAGGGCGTTCTCGTCGGGACCGCTGGCGGGCAGCGATCTCGTTGCGATCACTACGCCGGTATCGTGGGGCTCGACGATCAACAGGGGGACGCACCGCGTGACGTGCCAGCATTGCAACGCTGCTCTGCCGCCGTTCGCGCTGTTTTGCGGAGAGTGCGGTCGGTCCGTGTCGGCACCGGTGGTTGCGCCGCCCGTGGTTGAGCGCCCGATCGCGCCGGTCACCGAGCCGACAACCGATGTGCCGTCTGCGGTACAGGCGCCCGACGTGTTGTTCGCTGGCGTGTCGCCTGCCCCCGTGTCGCCTGCCCCCGTGTCGCCTGCGGAGAGCGCACCTGTGCTGTGCCCGGTCTGCGGAGCACGCGGCGAACTGAATGACCGGTACTGCGCAGAGTGCGGACGCCCGATGCCCGCCGACACGCAGATCATCGAACGGATTCCTCCGGCAGGGAATGCGGTCTCGGGCGCATCGCCTCGCGCCCCGGAACGGGCGGAGGTTTTCGAGCCGAAGCTCGTGCTCACGCCGCACCCTGCGCCGACCGCCGACGTGGAGAGCACCCGCATCGTGCCCCGCGGAACGGGCGGCGCGCGATTCGTGCTGCAGTTCAGCACGGGAGAGAGCTACACCGTGCTCGGGTCAGGTTTAGCAGGTCGAAACCCGCACCCCGAGCCGGGGGAGTATGTCGACCACCTGGTCACCGTTATGGACCCAGGGCGCTCGGTCTCGAAGACCCACTTCGAGTTCGGGCAGCATGAGGGTGTCTTTTGGTTCAGCGACCGGCACTCCGGCAATGGGTCGACTATCCGCGAGCCGGGCTCAGAGGCGCGCATCTGCGAACCCGGCCGCCGTTATCCGATCGTGCGCGGAACCCGCGTCGATATCGGCGAGCAGTTTGTGGTCGTGAGCTAACTGCTCCTCCCCAGCCGCGCACGGTGGTGATGGATGCTCGCTCAGGTTCGTCGTCGTCCGCGATCTCCTCTGCACCTGTTCTGCTGTGGCGGTGCATCGTCTGCCTCCACCACCAGCTCTACCCCGCACCCCGGCGCGCGTTCCGTTTCCCGTCATCGCGGTGATCGCGCCGATCGTCGGGGCTGTCGTGATCGGTGTCATCACCGGTTCCTCCTTCGTCCTCGTTTTCGCGCTTTTGAGCCCGGTGATCGCGGTGGCGACAACTCTCGACAGCCGACGTGTCGCGCGCCGAGAAAGACGCGCCGAGGGCGAGCGATTCGAGCGTGAGTGTGCTGCCTTCGCCGTGGCGATCAACCACGCCCACGCACTCGAGCGCGCCAATGCTGATGCTCGGCATCCCCTTGCACCGACGACCGCTGCGACGTCAGGCGAGCCCGTACGTGTGGGTTCGGCGCCGGCCCGCAGTTCTGTCGCCCCCGACGACGTCCTTCTCCCCGGCGACTCCGCCGACGAGAGCCGATTGCGTGAGCTGCTCGCACGAGCCCGGGTGAATCCCGCGTTGCCTGTCCTCGTGCCTCGAGGGCCCATTCTTCTCTATGGCCGGGGAGTGGTCGCCGACGCCCTCGAGCGTCGTCTTGATCGAGAGCCTGGGGTGAATGTGGTGCGCGCAACGACGACCGAGCATCCCACCCTCGATGACGTGGCTGTGCGGGTCGTGACGGCAACGCGCATCGACGTGCGGGTGCCTGGTCGCCGCACGATCGAGGCGCGACCTGAGTTCGTCAGCCATCGTGAGCTCGATGCCGCATGGGGGGCAGGCGGTGCGCCAACGCACGTATCGCCCCCCGATAGCGTGCCGTGGAGCGCCTTGGGCGCCGCCACTCGGCCTTCTCACCCCGGGTCGGGAGACGAAGAGGAGCGTTCGACAGGGGTGCCGTTCGGTCACGACGGACGGGAAACTGTACTGCTCGATCTCGAGAGGGATGGGCCTCACGCGCTCGTTGGCGGCACCACGGGCAGTGGCAAGAGTGAGTTTCTCCGCACGCTTGCGCTTGGGTGGGCCGCGCTGCGGAGCCCGGCCGAACTGCAGTTGCTCTTCGTCGATTTCAAAGGCGGGGCGACATTTGCCGGACTCACCGACCTTCCCCACGCGGTCGGCCTTGTCACCGATCTCGACCCTCTCGTCGCCGAGCGCGCTGTACGCAGCCTGCGAGCCGAGCTTCGGCGGCGAGAGCGTGTGCTCGTTGCGGCCGGG
>JAYUKK010000281.1:0-2347 GCA_043764515.1 Microbacterium sp. | reverse complement strand
GGGCGACCGGATGCTCGGCACCCCGTTTCACTACCGCGACGATCGCACGGCTCGCGGCGTCGCTGCCGTGCACGCGGTCGTGCCGCCCGACGAGCTCTACGCGGCCTCCGGCCTGCAGCACTTGCCGTTCAACACGGTGTTTCAGCTCGCGGCTGAGGGCGACGCGCTTTCCGCTGCCGACCGGTTCTTGCTCATCCCTGACCTCGTGGCCTACTGGCTCACGGGTCGCTCGGTCGCCGAAGCGACGAATGCCTCCACCACGGGGCTGCTCGACCCGCGCACGGGTGAATGGAACGACGCGCTCATCGCGCGCGTCGGCCTACCGCGCCGCATTTTCGCCAACCTCGTTCACCCGGGCGATGATCTCGGGCCGCTGACCTCACAGATGGCATCCGAGCTTGCTGCACCTGTGAGCGTGCGGGTCACGGCCGTCGGATCCCACGACACGGCCTCGGCCGTGGTCGGCGTACCCATGGAGCGGCCCGATGCCGCCTACATCAGCTGCGGAACCTGGGGGCTCGTGGGGCTTGAGCTCGAGCATCCCGTGATCACCGACGCCAGTCGCGCGGCGAACTTCACGAACGAGGGCGGCGTCGACGGGCGCGTGAGGTTCTTGCACAACGTCATGGGGCTGTGGCTGCTGAGCGAGACCATTCGCTCGTGGGAGGCCGCGTCGGGGCCCGTCGACTTGGGCCGCTTGCTCATCGACGCGGCCGCCGTCAGCGCACCCGTGCCGATCTTCGATGCCAACGACGAACGCTTTCTGCCGCCGGGTGACATGCCGGGGCGCATCGCGGCGGTGCTTATCGAGCAGGGAGACGCAGTGCCGTCCACGCCCGCGGCGATGGCGCGTTGCATTCTCGAGAGCCTGGCCGTGGCGTTCGTCAACGCGGTGCGCGACGCCGGCCGTCTCGCTGATCGCGAGGTCGGGGTGATTCACCTCGTCGGAGGCGGCGCGCTCAACAGCCTGCTCTGCCAACTGGTGGCCGATCGATCGGGGATGCCCGTGCTCGCCGGCCCCGTCGAAGCCACGGCACTCGGCAACGTCCTCGTGCAAGCGCGCGCTCTCGGCTTGGGTGGTTCGCTCGAGACCTTGCGCGCGCTCGTCGCTGAGGCGTATCCGCCGCAGCGATTCGAGCCGCGCGGCTAAGGCTGGTCGTCGCGCCCGAGCCGCTCCGCCACCCGCGTGAGCAGCCGGGTGAGCTGGTCCGCTTCATCGGGCGTGAGTGCCGCCGCGGTGAGCGCGCTGAGCTCGGCCCACACCGCGTCGAGGTGGGCCGCGGCATCCCGACCCTGATCGGTCAGCGAGACGAGCTTGGCGCGCGCGTCGCGGGGGTCGGCGATGCGCTCGGCGAATCCGGCCGCTTCGAGCCGCCCGACCATCTTGGCGACGGTGGGCGGCTCGATGCCCATGATGCGGGCGAGTTGAACCTGCGTGGCCGAGCCCCGCTTGGCGAGGATGCTCACCAGCAGTTCTTGGCCGGGGTGCAGCCCGAGCGGCGCGAGCGCGAGGGCCGCGCGGCGGCGGTGTGCGCGCGCTGCGGCCATGAGCGCCTTATCGAGTCGTGACGGCTGCATTGCCCTTCGCTCTCGAGTGGATGACGACGTTGCCGACGACCACGACTGTACCGGTGACGAGGTGCATGACGATGAGCGTGGAGACGCCCGTCGCGGTGACGGCGGCGGTCGTGCCGAAGAGCGACGAGACGGTAATCAGCGCGCCGAGGATCGCAAACACGAGTGGGCCGCGGCGGGGAAACACGCGAATGATGACGAGCGCGCCCACGGCCGCGAACACGGCCCCGGCGATGCTCGCCGCGATCACGGGGAGCGCGTCGACGGTGAGCTCCATGCCCTGCTGACTCACGATGATGGGGGTGCCATTGGCGGCGGTGCCACTGAAGACCAGAATGAGGTTCGCGGCGATGGCGACGAGGGCGGTTGACCAGAGGGCGAAGAGGGCGGGGCGGATGAGGGGTCGCATGGGATTCCTTTCGAGGGGGATGACGATGGGGTCGAGAGGAGTAACAATAGCCGGCTAACTATATTCCCGGGGCGCGACGGCTTCTGAGTGAGACGTCCGAATCGGCGAAACGGACACCGGTTCAGAAAGACCGTATGCGGCGACGTGGAGACAATTTGTTGCGAACCCGCACCTACCCGCCCGTTAAGCTTGGTCAGTGACGAGCTCAACGGAGCGCATTGATAACGTGCGCCAACGCAATCTCGCCGCGGTGCTCGAACTTGTTCACCGCGGGGGTTCGCCGTCTCGAGCCGAGATCACCGCCCGCACGGGTCTGAATCGCTCAACTATTGGCGCTCTCGTTGCCGAGCTCGAGGCCGTCGG